>NZ_BAAHAP010000025.1:0-68245 GCF_054777495.1 Echinicola sediminis
ACAGTACGCATCGTGCCGCTGGCACTTGGGTTTAACATCCCAATGGCATCGATTAATTTGAGATTACTAGAGGGGCTTGGTAGCTATTCGGATAACAGAAATGGTTTAATTTCCTCATAAAGGAAATTAATGATCGGTTAAATTAATGCCGTTAGGCATGATGGTTATTGTAATAGTGGGTTTTAACCCACATAGATAAGAAGAGAGTAGAGCCCAAAAATGCCTTTAGGCATGGTTGCTATTAAAGCCTATGAATACAACTGCTCAAGGGGGTAGGTTTTGGACGTGACCTAATAAAATCTACCGTGCCTATGGCACTCGTGGGAAAGTCTAGGCCATTTTTACCAGGGATGAATCGCTTTGTTACAGTATGCTTCGTGCCGCTGGCACTTGGGCTTAAATCAAAATAATAAAAGAAAAAAAATATTTTTTGTCACCTATTCCTAAATTCCATGTGTCATAGGGGTAAAAGTAACGATAGGTGGATAAAGATTCTGTAAATATTGATTTTTCTGTCATTTGGAAAAAGGTGCATGCTTCCCTGAGCCAGGAGGAAGAAAGGCAGTTCAAGGCTTGGCTGGAGGAAAGCGCCGATCACCGGACTTATTTCGATCATGTGGTCCGCTTCTATAAGGACGGATCCCAGTTTGGTGATGAGCAGGGATGGGCAGAAAAGGCCTGGCCGGAATTTTCCGAGAATTTATCCGATACCAAACAGAGGAGATGGCCTATCGGCCGGTATGCTGCCGCTATTGCCGCAGCCCTTGTTCTGGTACTGGTCGTGACAGCCGTGCTGAAACCGTCCTTGTTTGACAAAGAAAACCCCGGGCAGACGGTGGCTACCATTGGGCCGGGGACAGAAAAGGCCATTCTCTTAATGGATGACGGGACTTCCTATGATCTTTCCTCCGGAAAACCGCTGAATTTGGAAGACGGGGGCAGCCAGATTGTAAGCCAGGGAAAATCCCTGCAATACAGACAGGGTAAATCGCCAGCGGCTCAAGTAAAATACAATACCTTGGTCGTTCCGCGGGGAGGACAGTTTAACCTGAGCCTGGCGGACGGTACCCAGGTCTGGCTCAATGCAGGTTCTACCCTGAAATACCCTACCAACTTTACAGGCAGCGAAAGAAGGGTGGAGCTAAGCGGTGAGGCCTATTTTGAGGTAGCGAAAAATACCGAGCAAGCCTTTAGGGTAATCACCGATCAACAGGTCGTGGAGGTTTTGGGAACGGCATTTAACATTGCTTCCTATAAAGAAGATGCTTCCATTTTCACCACCCTGGTGGAGGGTAAGGTAAGCGTCTTTATCAAAGATAAGCCGGAAAATAAGCAGGTTTTATCACCCAACCAGCAAAGCGAATGGGTCAAGGGAAAAGAGCAGATCCAGCAAAGGAGCGTGGATGTGCGGGAATTTATCGCCTGGAAGGATGGCTGGTTTTACTTCAAGGAAAAGCCCTTGGAGGAAATCATGAAAGCACTTGCCCGCTGGTATGATGTACAAGTGAAGTTTGAAAACCAGGAAGCAAAACAGCTCCCCTTTACCGGAGAAATCAGAAAGTATGAAGACCTGGAAGACGTATTGGTCTTATTGGAAAAAACGCGTGATGTACAATTCAAAATCGAAAGGAGGACCATCATTATAAAATAAAAAAGGAGGATGCTACCAACATCCCCCTGAAAACGATTCGAACAAATCAAATGTTTTACTTAAGCAACCTAAAATTATGAAAAAAAAGCCCAGTAACCTACCCTTTGGACTGAGGGGTAAAATGCTATTAACCATGAAACTCACCCTGATACTCATTTTGGTAGGCGTGATGAAAGTCTCGGCAAGTGCCTATTCCCAAAACGTAAAATTGGCACTGGATTTACATCAAGCCACTGTAGAACAAGTGTTTGAGGAAATTAAAAGCCAAAGTGAATTTAATTTCCTGTACCGGTCGGACCTGATCAAGGAAATCCCCAAGGTCAATGTCAATCTGAGAAAAGTAAGTCTGGAAAAAGTGCTGGATCAGATCTTGGTCCCGCATGAATTTACCTACGAAATCCACGACAAAACCGTAATTATTAGGAAAAAAGAAACCAAAAAAGCTGATGAAACACCATTACAACAGGAAGTAAAAGGCATTGAAATTACCGGAACCGTCACGGACGAAAACGGTCAGCCCATTCCAGGGGCGGCCGTTCAGGTTCAAGGTACTACAATAGGTACCGTTACAGACATCGATGGGAAATATAATATTGATGTGGAAGAGGGCTCGACCTTGGCATTTAGTTTTTTGGGGTATAAGCGCAAGGAAGTGATAGTTGGGAATCAGACGGTTTTAAATGTCAGCATGTTACCGGATACCCAGGCATTGGAAGAGGTTGTTGTTGTGGGATATGGATCTGTCAGGAAGTCGGATCTTACGGGAGCTGTAGCGTCTATTTCTTCAGAAGATATTACCCAGGTAAATGCGGTATCCAATCTAGCGCAAACACTCCAGGGACAATCTCCTGGGGTGCAAGTGTCTCAATCTTCTGGTCAGCCCGGGGATTTTATGCGAATAAAAGTAAGGGGTACCAATTCATTGGGAGCAGGTAATGACCCTTTATATGTGGTGGACGGGCTTCCTTTGGATGGTTTGACTGCACAGTTTAATCCCGAAGATATTGCCAGCATCAGTGTTTTAAAGGATGCTTCGGCCACAGCCATTTATGGTTCTAGAGGTGCGAATGGCGTCATCATGATTACCACCAAAAAAGGAAAGACGGGGAAAGCTCAAGTTTCATATAATACTTATTATGGTATTCAAAGTCTCCGGAAAAAAATAGATGTGATCAATGCCTCTCAATTTGCCCAGTTGCAAAATGAAGTGGCACAGAATGATGGAGTTGAGCTTCCTTGGACACCGACTGAAATCGATGCCTTGGGGAGCGGGACTGATTGGCAAAAACTTACTTACCGTGATGCTCCGGTCCAAAACCATGATCTTTCTATTTCCGGAGGGAATGATAAAACAAAATACTACAGCTCATTTGGCTATTTTAATCAGGAGGGGATCATAAGGAATTCGGGATTTGAAAGGATGTCTTTTAGGACAAATATTGATCATACCTTTTCTCAAAAGACAACCTTTAATACAAGTTTCTCCATTCAAAACTCCAAATATAATCAAGCGCAATTCAAAAGTGCGGATGGGGGTGGAGGTATTCCTTTTACCACCATGGTAATGCCTCCAACGCAAGGAGTGTATAATCCTGATGGAAGCTACACGAGGTTTACCGGAGTTCCGTGGGGGCAAACCAACCCTGTAGGATTGTCTGATAACTGGCATAACATGGATAATAATTTGCGAATTATAGGCAATGCCTCTTTTTCTTACGAAATCCTAGAGGGGCTTAAGCTAAAATTGAGCGCAGGCCTTGATAATGGTTTTAATCGTGCAGATGTTTATTTCCCTTCGAATATCAGTTTGGGCCAAAGAAGCGACGCAGACGGAAATCCCGTATTCGGAGTAGGGTCGAAGTCTTATTCAAACAGTGCTACTTTTATCAACGAAAATGTTTTGGAATATACCAAAGCATTTGGTCTACATGATGTGAACGCACTTGGAGGTATTTCATATCAATCCTCTAAAAGAGAGGGCTTGAACAGTGGAAACGCTATTGGTTTTTTGAGTGATATTTATGAGAACAACAACATATCATCGGCGGTGACGAAGGCCCTGCCATCTTCTTCCTTTACGGACAATAAACTGATGTCCTACTATGGAAGGTTCAATTACGTCTATAACAATAAATATTACGTAACCTTGACAGGGCGATATGATGGTTCTTCCAGGTTTAGTGCAAACAACAAATACGCTTTTTTCCCATCAGGAGCAGTGGCTTGGACCCTTTCCGAAGAGGAATTCCTGAAAAATAGTTATGCTGTTTCTTATTTAAAGTTAAGGGCAAGTTATGGGGCCTCGGGAAATCAGGCCATCAGCAACTACCAAACGCTGGCCAACCTGAGCAGTAGGGATGTGGTGCTGGACAATCAGCTTTACACCGGCTTTGTACTTTCTTCTTTGGAAAATCCTAACCTAAAGTGGGAGACTACTAGGCAGTTGGATATTGGGGTAGACTTGGGCTTTTTTGATGATAAATTACTTTTTGAGGCAGATTATTATAACAAGCGAACATCAGATCTGCTTCTTAATGTGACATTGCCTGGGTCTGGCGGCTTTGGCTCGGTTCTTCAGAATGTCGGAGTGGTACAAAACAGGGGCTTGGAGTTTATGGTCTCTACGGAGAATGATTTTGGCAATGTCCATCTCTCCTCCTCATTGAATGTGACACGCAACAGGACCAAAGTCCTGGATTTAGGAAGTGACGCTTATGGAAATCCGATTACTTTTAAAGAGATAGGAACGGGAGGAAACTGGTTCCCAACCATTGTGGGGCAATCGATGATGCAGTTGTACGGTTTCACGGTAGAAGGAGTCTATCAAACTGATCAGGAGGCCCTTGACAACGGTGAGCCAAATAAAAAAGCTGGTGATTATCGTTTCAGAAATTGGGATGGAGAAGGAGTGGTCAACGATACTGATGACAGAACAGTGCTGTCCAACCTGGAACCTAAATTTACTTTTGGTTTCAATAATCGCTTGAGCTATAAAGCATTTGACTTGTCGATCCTTATTGTGGGCAGTTATGGGAATGATATAGTCAATGAATTTAGAAAGTACAATTTGACATTGAACGGTAAATGGGCTCCCACCAAAGAGTTTTACGATAATAGATGGCAAGGAGAAGGAAGTAGTACTACGGCAGAAAGGCCATCCTCCAGAGCGGGAAGTTCAGTAAGGGACTATGCTAACAGCCTATGGGTAGAAGATGGTTCTTACCTGAGACTAAGGGACATAACCTTGGGGTATACTTTTAAGCCTACTTTTTTAAGTCAGGGAGCTGGATCGATCAGAGCATATTTAAGTGCGCAGAATTACCTGACATTTACCAAGTACAGCGGTTATGACCCCGAGGTTTCTTGGGCAGCAGCGTCTATAAACGGATGGGATAGAGGTAACTATCCTGCTTCTAAGTCTATTACCGCAGGACTAAAATTAAATTTTTAATGCTGTCTAACTAAGTGTCAATAGTCAATTCTAAACAACAAAATAATGAAACGTACTATAAATATTCTAATATCATTATTAATAGCTTCGGGTTCGGGGATGCTTTCTTCCTGCGAGGGGATTTTGGAAGAAAACCCGAAGACGGTATTGAGTCCGAACGAGTTTTTTCAAAATCCGGATGGATATGAGAGCGTAGTGATAGGTATTTATTCACAATTACCTTTGTTTGTATCGGAAACCCATGAAATGTTGATTGATATTTATGGTATGCCGTCTCCCGAGTCTGAGCAGGCATTACCCATTTATAATAATCAACCGACCCCCTATTTTTACAATGCTAGAGGGGCATGGAATACCCCTTATTCTGTCATCAAGAATTCAAACTTTATTATCGCCAATCTTGCAGAAGCTCCTTTGGATGAAACAAAGAAAAATCACCTTCTTGCAGAAGCCCGGTTTCTAAGGGCTTATGCGTATTTTGATCTGGTACAATTATTCGGTGACATTCCTTTGCCCAAAGTAGTGGGGGATACCTACGAAAGCTTAAAACTGCCTAGAAGTCCTCAAGAAGAAGTTTATTCCTTTATTCTGGAGGATTTAGAATTTGCTGAAGACCATTTAGTAGATGAGGCTCCCCAAGAAGGAAGGGCATATAAACTTGTTGTCACGGCGCTTTTGGCCAGGGTGTATGTAACTATGGCAGGAAACCCACTGAACCAGACTTCACTATATAGTAAAGCACTTGAAAAAGCTCAGGAGGTGATTAATTCCCAAAAATTTGATCTACAGGATGATTATGCCGATGTCTTTCATCAAACAGCGTATACAACTGAGTCTATATGGGAGAAACAATATGTACCCGGAAGAGGAGGGAATGGCTTGCATGGGATTAGTTGTACTTTAGAAGGCTATCGTCCAACTTTAGTACCAGCAGAAAGCTTCATCAAAAGTTTTCCCGTTGGAGACAGAAGAAAAGAGTGGGGCATAGTAGCTAATATGGTAAGCCCAATTTCGGGAGAGGTTTTAGCACCGTATTTTCAGAAGTTTGTAGACAATGATTTGGTTGAGAGAGGAACAGGCCCTTCTGGTTCGATAGTCTCCTTTTCCATACCGTTGATCAGGTTGGCGGAAATGTACCTGATAGCAGCCGAGGCAGAAAATGCGCTGAATGGTCCTGGAGATGCCTATCAATATATCAACAGAATCAGGGAAAGGGCGAGGATAGATAAAAACGATGTCGCACACGTTCCTGATTTAGCCGGTCTTTCCAAAGAGCAGTTTCACCAAGCTGTGATAGCGGAGTACAACTGGGAACTTCATCAAGAAGGCCATGGATGGCATAATATGAAGCGATTGAATACTTTCAATAGAATCCAAGAAGTAAGGGGGAATTCGCTGACTGTGCCAATAGGGATTTATAATCAGACCTGGCCGATTCCAATTGAAGAAATAACCAACAATAATATTGAACAAAACCCGCTTTATCAATAGGGTAAATGACAGCCTGGGGGGACTCAGGCTGTTATGTTCATTTTTTGGTTTCACGTCTAAGGAGGTAGTAGTTGCCATAGAAGAAGAACGGAGGTCCGGAGCATCTAAGTGGAAGATGTAAGCGGAAGAAATATTATTAAAAGCCTAGAGAATAGTTGTTTTTGAAAAATACAAAGTTGAGTTAATTGAAATTATATGAAATTTACGAAAACCCTTATTGCCATTATCTGGCTATTTAGTACCTCATTTTACAGTTTTGCACAAGGAGTAAAAGAATTTTATGTGTCCCCACTGGGAAATGACAAAAACCCAGGAACTGAACAAGCACCTTTTGGCAGCCTTGAAAAGGCAAAAGCGATAATCAAAGACCATAAGGTCGCAAATACCGATGAGGCAATTCACCTGATTCTTAGAGAAGGGACGTACTATCTTCAAGAACCTTTGGTTTTTGGAGCCGAGGAGTCGGGCAGTAAAAAAGCGCCTTATCTTATTCGCTCAGCAAAAGGGGAAAAAGCAGTGATCAGTGGCGGAAGAGCTTTGGAGTTGAACTGGAAAACGTTTAAGGACGGGGTTTTAATGGCCAAGGTACCAAAAGGGCTGAAGTTTGAAGCCTTGTTTGTAAATGGTGAAAAACAGATCAGGGCGCGGTATCCAAATTATCAAAAGGGCATCTATCCCTACGGGGGCTTTGCTGCCGATGCCTTATCAAAAGAAAAAGTGGAAAGTTGGAAACATCCTGAGGGTGGGGTAATACATGCCCTACATCAAGGAAGGTGGGGAGGAATGCACTATTTGATTACCGGGAAGAATGATGACGGGAGTTTGGCTTATGATGGGGGCTGGCAAAATAACCGAAAAAGTCCTATGCATACCAGTATGCGTTTTGTAGAAAATATTTTTGAGGAGCTTGATAGCCCCGGCGAGTGGTTTCTGGATACCAAGAAAGGTTTGCTATATTACTATCCACAGCAAGGCTTTAGCAGTACTGAAATAAAAAAAGTAGAGGTTGCAGAACTAGAAAACCTGATCTCCCTAAAAGGTGATCAAAGAAACCCCGTACAGTATATAAAGTTTGAGGGGCTGGTATTTGCCCACACGGCCCCAACATTCATGAAAACAGAGGAAAGGTTAATGAGAAGTGATTGGGCGATTTATAGAGGAGGGGCAATGCTGTTGGAGGGGACCGAGCATTGTGCTGTTGAAAATTCAATTTTTAATAACCTTGAAGGCAATGCTGTTTTTGTAAGCAATTATAATAGAAAGGTGAATATTAAGGGGAACCATATCAGTTCTATAGGAGGCAGTGCGATAAGCCTGGTAGGCCATTCGGATGCCGTGCGCTCACCAAGTTTCAATTATCATGAATTTGTTGAGGAGGAGGATATGGATACAGTTCCGGGACCGAAAACGGAGAATTATCCCGCCAACTCATTAATAGCTGATAACCTTATCCACGATATTGGCCTGATTGAAAAACAGGTAGCAGGAGTTCAAATCCAAATGGCAATGGATTTACATGTTGTCCATAATACCATTTATGATGTGCCCCGAGCAGGGATTAATATTGGAGACGGGGCATGGGGCGGACATATTATTGAATACAACGATGTGTTCAATACCGTGTTGGAAACAAGTGATCACGGAGCGTTCAATTCATGGGGCCGAGACCGTTTTTGGCACCCAAACAGAGGGGTAATGGATACTTTGGTGAAAAAACACCCCGATTGGATAAAACTTGATGCCATAAAAACCACCATTATCAGAAATAATCGTTTCCATTGTGATCACGGTTGGGATATAGACTTGGATGATGGCTCCAGCAATTATGAAATATACAATAACCTCTGTTTAAGTGGTGGGATCAAGCTCAGGGAAGGGTTTTATAGAACGGTATATAACAACATCATGCTGAACAATGGCTTTCATCCCCATGTTTGGTTCAAAGACAGCCATGATGTATTTACCCGGAATATTGTAATGATGGCCCATCAACAAATCCGGGTAAACCATTGGGGTGATAAAGTAGATGAGAACTTTTTTACCTCCGAAAAGGACTTGGATCGAACAAGAGATTATGGAGTGGAAGCGAGTGGCGAGTTTGGAGACCCGAAATTTATTGCCCCGGAAAAAGGAGATTTCAGACTAGAGAATGCTTCTTTTGCCAGTGTTTCAGTAGGCTTCGAAAACTTTTCAATGGATAATTTTGGCGTGGTTTCAAAGTCATTAAAAAGCCTCGCCAGAAAGCCTGTTTTACCGGTATTGTTTATGGAAAGCAAGGAAGAAATTAAAAAAGTCTATGAATGGAGGGCGTATAAGGTCAAGAATATGGAAACACTTGGAGAACAATCTGCAGCAGGCTTAAATGAAATAGCTGGAGTCTTGGTTTTAGAAGTTTCTGACCCTGCCTCAAGTTCTCTACAAAAAGGAGATGTGATAATAGGTTGTTGGGGAGAGAAAGTAAATAATGTAGTGGACTTACAAAAAGTGGAAAAGAGTAATGCTTGGAAGGGGGCTGTGGAATTGAAAGTTTGGAGAAATCAAGCTATAGTGTCTGTTTCCATTGATAAATGAAAAGTTCGGTATTAGCAGCATAATGATTTTTCAATGTGGCCCTGAGTATTTTTTTGAAGAGGGATCATCATTTTAACCATTCCGGAGAATAAGAATAGCTAAGCATATTTTTATTCTCCGGATACCAAGGTGAGGACCAAAAATAGGAAGACACAATTTCTATCCCTCGCTAAGGAAGTATATTTTACCGCCAATCCTTCTGTTTCCCCTGCCGACCTTTTGGCCTTCAAAACAATGAAACCCTTACTTTTACAGGTTTTTGGGATAAAAGAGTATTTTTTTAGTTTAAATGGTAAATATAGTATGTATAAGGGGAAGGTTTTCTGTGGGAAATCTGCAGTAGAATTACAATCTTTATAGTATATCCTTTGACCTGCCGACAAAATTGTGGTTAGATGCCTTATTCTCGTTTATCCATATGGCCGATCGCAGGCCTGGGCTGTATACGGTCACTTTTAAAAGAGTTCTTGAGAGTATGTCAGTGTATCATATTTATATCGCATCGGATTCCATCAACTTTTTGGGGGCAGAATCCATCGCCCAGCTGGCGGCAGCGAGCTTTTCCGATCGGGAATGCAAAATCATCAAAATCCCGAACGTAAAATCCTCAGAGAAAGCCTTGGAGACGGTGCTGGCGGCAAAGGAAAACCAGCCTTCCCTGGTGGTGTTCACCACCTCCCTGGTGGAGGTGCGGGATACCTTCCTTATCGATGGGCTGAAGCACCGGGTGCAGTGTTTTGATCTCCTGTCACCATTGGTAAAGGCATTGGGGAATGTACTCAAAACACCCCCTGTTTATCGACAAGGCTATTCCTGGCAGCTTGACGATGCCTATTTCCAGAAGATCAGTGCCCTGGAGTTTGCCATTAACAATGACGATGGAAGAAGCCTGTCTTCCCTACAAAAAGCGGATATCGTTTTGATCGGTGTGTCCAGGACCTCCAAAACGCCTTTGAGCATTTACCTGGCCTACCATAATTATCTGGTGGTAAATATTCCCCTGGTGTCGGAAAAAAATGTGCCGCCGCATCTGTACCAACTCTCCTCCAAAAAAGTCATCGGATTGACCATTTCCCCAAGAAGACTTAATCAGATAAGGGCAGAACGTACAACCAATATGGGCCTGATAGGCGAGTCGCCCTATTCAGATATGAACAGGATTATAGAGGAGCTGGAATTTGCTGATAGGGTGATGAAGAAAATAGGCTGTCCGGTGATAGATGTATCCAATAGGGCCATTGAGGAAACCGCCGAAACCATTATGAAACTAACGAATAAACCAAATATCCAAAACCATGAATAAATACGTATACGCTTTTTCTGAAGGAGACAAGACCATGAAGGCCCTGCTAGGAGGGAAAGGAGCCAATCTGGCCGAAATGACAAAATTGGGACTGACGGTTCCCTCCGGGTTTACCATCACCACCGAGGCTTGTAACCAATATTTCCTAGACCAAAATACCATCAGCCCTGAAATAAAAACACAGATCGATGAAGCGGTCGGCAACCTGGAAGGGCTGGTGGAAAAGAACTTTGGCGGTACGCCGGGATTGCTGGTGTCGGTAAGGTCTGGCGCGGTGTTTTCCATGCCCGGAATGATGGATACCATTTTGAACCTGGGGCTTAATGATGAAAATGTCCGGGACCTGGGAAAGCAAACGAATTCCATGCGCTTTGCGCTGGATTGTTACAGAAGGTTTATTCAGATGTACAGCAATGTGGTGTTGGAGGTGCCCATTTACCATTTTGAGTCCATCCTGGAGGAGCACAAGGAAAAGGACGGAATACGGAACGATCAGGATTTGGGGGAAAGTCATTTGGAAGCCATCATCCAGGAATACAAAGCGGTGGTGCTGAGGGAAACAGGCAAAGAGTTTGAGCAGTCTCCTAAAAAGCAGCTTTTTGCGGCCATAGAGGCAGTTTTCAGGTCTTGGAACAATGAGCGGGCAAAAATTTACCGCCAATTGAACAATATACCGGACGAGGTGGGCACCGCTGTTAATGTCCAGATGATGGTGTTTGGTAATATGGGCGATACTTCGGGAACGGGCGTGGTATTTACAAGGAACCCTTCGACCGGGGAAAACCGGCTTTTTGGAGAGTACCTGATGAACGCACAGGGCGAGGATGTGGTGGCCGGTATCCGGACTCCCAGCCCCATTCAAAACCTCAAGGGCGCGCTTCCAGAAGTTTATGAGGAGCTCGAGAATGCCGGGAAACTGTTGGAAATGCATTATTCGGACATGCAGGATATTGAGTTTACCATCGAAAAGGGTAAGTTTTACCTGTTGCAAACCCGTAACGGAAAGCGGTCAGCATCGGCAGCGGTAAAAATTGCGGTTGATTTTGTCCAATCGGGTAAACTTGAAAAAGCCGAGGCCATCAAGAATTTTGAGGCAAAGCAAATAGATCAACTTTTGCACCCAGGCTTTGATCCGGAAAAGCTGGCTGCAGCGATAGAACTGACGGTAGGTCTGCCAGCCAGTCCAGGAGCGGCGACTGGACAGGTATATTTTGATGCCAAGTCCGCTGAGCAGGCTCGGGAAAGTGGCAAAGAGGTGATTCTCGTGAGAAACGAAACCTCACCGGAGGACATAGGGGGGATGGTCTGTTCCAATGGGGTGTTGACTGCCCGAGGGGGCATGACCAGCCATGCGGCGGTGGTCGCCAGAGGAATGGGGAAATGTTGTGTGTCCGGATGTATCGATCTGGAAATCGATGAGGGGAACCGGAGGATGAAGGTAGGGGACCATAGTCTGGAAGAGGGAGACTATCTATCTCTGGACGGCAGCACGGGAAAAGTGTATTTAGGAAAGATCGACACCGTATCGTCAACGATAAACGAGGATTTTATAGAATTGCTGTCCTGGGCGGATGAATTCAGCAGTATTGGTGTGCTGGCCAATGCAGATACACCCCTGGATGCCAGACGTGCGAAGGAATTCGGGGCCAAAGGTATCGGGCTTTGCAGGACCGAGCACATGTTCTTTGAGGGAAGGAGGGTGATGGATATCCGGGAGATGATCATGGCGCATACGGATGAAGATAGGAAGGCGGCGCTGGAGAAGTTGTATCCCCATCAAAAAAATGATTTTAAAGAACTCTTCAAAGTAATGGGAACCATGCCGGTAAATATCAGGCTACTTGATCCGCCACTGCATGAGTTTCTTCCTAAAGGAAAAGAGGAAATGCGTGATACTGCGGCCGATTTAGGAGCGGCACTCGAAGAGCTCGAAAAGGTGGTGGAAGAACTTTCTGAGGTCAACCCCATGATGGGCTTGAGGGGCTGCAGGCTTGGTCTGGTATATCCTGCCATCTATGAGATGCAGGCCAGGGCGATCATAAGTGCGGCGCTGGAGGTGAAGGAGGAGGAAGGGATGGTGCCATGCCCAGAAATCATGATACCCCTCGTAGGCAATGAGCTGGAGTTATCAAAACTGAGGAACTTGGTGGAGCAGGTAAAGCATGAGCTGGATCCCGAAAAGGAGCTGGGTGAAGTGAAGATAGGCACCATGATCGAAGTACCCCGCGCCTGCTTGGTGGCTGATCGAATAGCCCAGCATGCGGACTATTTTTCTTTCGGAACCAATGACCTTACCCAGATGACCTTTGGTTACAGTAGGGATGATGCCGGTACCTTTATCACCAAGTATAAGGAACAAAAAATTCTGGCCCATGATCCTTTCCAACAACTGGATCAGGAGGGAGTAGGAGAATTGATGAAATGGGCCATTCAAAAAGGAAAGACTGAAAAACCTTCCCTGAAAGTAGGGGTTTGTGGTGAACAGGCCGGTGAGGAAGAGTCGCTTCGCTTCCTGAATACATTGGGGTTGGACTATGTGTCCTGTTCTCCTTTTAGGATACCCAAAGCCAGGCTTGCCGCCGCGCAGGCAGCAATCAGCCAAGCAGAGAAAAAAGCCAGTTTAGTTACAACAAATCGTTGAATATGAGTCGGCAAGGGTCAACAACCGGTCTTCAGGCCGTAAGGCATCCGCTAGGGACGACCATTGATCGGTTCATTTCACAGTGTCAAGGTGAATTCCCCCAAGCTATGGGGGAATTTTCCCAATTGCTAAGGGACATCGTAGAGGCTTCAAAAGTCGTTAGCCGTGAGATCAACAGGGCCGGGCTCAGTGGGGTGGAAGGAATGAAGGAGGAGGAAAACGTCCAAGGGGAAAAACAGGGCATGTTGGATGCCATAGCGGATGCAAGATTTGCCAGTGCCCTGATCAAAGGAAAGCAGGTATGTGCCATTCTCTCCAAGCAAAGTGACGGGATCATTGATACAGGTCACAAAGAAGCCAAATATGTGGCGGTCATTGACCCCTTGGATGGATCATCGAATATCGATATCAATATTTCCGTAGGGAGCATCTTTTCGGTTTATAACAGGAAAACAAAGCGGGGCGGAGATTTCTCCGTGGAGGATTTTTTGCAGCCCGGATCGGCTCAGGTAGCTGCAGGCTATATCCTGTACGGGGCATCCACCATGCTGGTGTACACCACGGGGCAAGGGGTGAACGGCTTTACCTACGAGCCAACATTGGAGGAGTATTTTCTTTCCCATCCCCTTATCGAACAGCCTGCCACGGGGGAATATTATTCGATCAACGAAAGCCAGGCTGATTCCTTTCCGGAGCAGGTGAAGCGGTATTTGTCGTTTTGCAAGCAAAGAAATAGGGATACGCGTTATGTGGGGTCCTTGGTCTGTGATTTTCACCGCAACTTGCTGAAAGGAGGGGTCTTTCTCTATCCTCCAAACCGCAATTATAGTGATGGGAAATTAAGGTTGCTCTACGAATGCAATGCCCTGGCCATGATCGCCGAGCAAGCAAAGGGGCAGGCAACGGACGGGAAAAGGCGTATTTTGGAAATCCTGCCGGAATGGCACCATCAGCGGGTGCCTTTTTATACAGGGTCACATGATATGGTGAAGGAACTGATGGGGCTTTAGCCATGATCAAAAATTGATGCCGTTTTGATAAGGAAATTAGTCAATCGTAGCCTTTTTTGTAAAGGAAAGTATATATCAGATAAACGCTATAGGCGTTTTTTTTAGGGGGCCTTGAGTTAACCATTAAGGAATTAAGAGCATAAAGGAAAAAAGGAAACAGCCCTTAATTTTCTTAATTCCTTAATGGTTTCAGGCTTTTCTCAACTTATCCAATTTTTAACGTTTGGAAAAATCTTGGTTTTTCCCTGTTACAGTTAAATACCCACTTTAAATTATTAAACCAAACTTAGTATTCAAGGATATTTTTGAAGCTTCAATCAGGCTCTACCGGGGCATTAATGACATCTAAGGCTTTCAGATCGGTGCTTTGCTCAAATACTGCTTGATAGTGACCCTTGGAAGAGATGCTAAAGCTGCTATTGCCAGTTTTAACCTTATACCAATGGCCGTAAAGGTTGATGGAATCGGCACGTAAGGTATAAGGTGACCCCGCTCCGGAATAAATGACACCGTGTTTCTTTTGAAGGCTCTCTTTATCCTCCCCTTCATCTTCCAACACCCGCAGCCGATATCCCCGGTGACACCAGGCTTCTTCAAAGACGTAAAGATCTTCCCGCTCAAGATGTTCTTCGGTTCCATCCCTGTCAAAATCTCCCTTTAGGCTTATGGGGAAGATACGGTCTCCGGTAGATAATCCAGTTTCTTTCCTGATCAGCCAAACTTTTCCATCGATGGTGCTTGGCCTGGGATCCGGATTATTGCATGAAGCCATGGTGATGGAAAGCCCCAATGCTGAAACTGGGAGAATGAAAAATGTCTTAAGATTGGAACGGAGCTTAATCATGTAGTAGATAAATAGTCGAAAAAATCTTTACGGGAGGAGCGATCTTAGGTTATGAAAATGAGCCAAAGAATTGGTTAAAGATAAATTAAGCGGGTATAAAGGCGTAAGAAATTTGATTATCCACTATTCTGCCAGTAGCCAATTATGTATATCCGCAAAGACACCAGTAGGTCTAAACTAGCAAACCATCTCTCACAGAATGCACAGAAACCCACAGAAAAGATTTTTAATTCCGTGTAATTCTGTGGAATCAGTGAGAAATAAATTTACTGGTGTAATTGCGGATAATTGTATAGCCAATTTAACAAAGATGGATAGCGCAAATGGTTTCAAAAATAGATGTTTGGAAATCCTATTTGGTACTCCACCTGGGAGAAAGTAGCCATACTAATCAACAACCCGCCGGGGTTGGCCATTTATTTAGATTTTCGGGTTCTATATGGAACACTGTGGGTAGAAAATTTAAGTTTATAAGAAAAAAGAGCCTGGCTGTTGAAAGGCATCTGGTGCCGATAATTATCGGCAGAAAAAGAACATTCACAATTGACAGACAAGGCAGCTCACTTCGACAAGCTCAGTGACCGTATGCTATTTCGGGTTTGATCCCGGGGGGAATCAATGTTTTGGCCCCTCTGGGGCCGGGAGGAACAATTCATAACTGGAAATGGAAGCACCCGAGACGGGTGCAATATGGGTAACCCCGGTCAAGCCGACAGGGGAGGCGCAGCCCGGGGATGGTAAAACACAACGGATCAAAGCATTAGCCGCAAATACTCCCCGCTGTGGCAACCCCTTTCCGCTAATGCCTTCGGCCGCCTTGAAAAGCCATCCCAAATACCTGCAAGCAATTCTCCAAACAAAGAGGAACGGAGTGTTTTAGCACGTTTAGCCACCACAAATCATAAAGAACCGATTTTCTCACACATTGGGTTTTTACCTAGCTTTGACGGCAGGTCCCCCCCTCAATCCCGCTCCAATCCCTGTTGGGCTCTGGGAAAACTCGAAGAGACGTTTTTTAAATCAAACTGAGGCTCTTTACTTATACTATAAGAATAATAGTTGCAAAGGAGATGCTTTTCCCTCTTCCGCTGGATAAAAGTGTGACATTTGGGACTATTGACATCATTGGGGATAATCTTAAAAGAAAAAAAATCAAGTTCGGCGTTTGTTTATATTTAATATGTTCATACATTTATACATAAATAATAAGTTTGTAATCAAAACATGATAATGGACTCTTTTATCAGGAAGGTATTGAGGCGGGGAAAAAGGCATTGTAGGCACTTTATCTGTAATCAGCAGGCTCCTACTGGAGAGAGGATTACTGATAAGGGGTATATTGATTTCCTTCTGAGAGTTGATGAAAGGAGTTTTGATAAATGCTAGTAAACCCAAGATAGATGTCTAAATCAAAAGTCTCATTAAAACTGGTTACTCCGGTTTTGTTTTCCTTCTACGTTATGAGTTTTAGTGATCTTGTAGGTATAGGAGTGGATCGGGTCAAGTCGGAATTTGACCTTAGCAATACACTGGCGCAAATGATCCCATTTGCCGTGTTTTTATGGTTTTTTGTGCTGTCCGTCCCCATAGGGATTTTGCAGGACAGGATTGGAAAGCGGAAAATGCTGAACATCGGAATGTCGGTAACCGCTTTGGGGCTTTTGTTCCCCTTTCTTTTTTATACCTATAATATGGTCTTATTGGGCTTTGCCTTATTGGGGATAGGAAATACCATTGTACAAGTCTCTGCCAATCCCTTATTGGTAGATGTGGTCCCTTCCCACCGAAGGTCAAGTTTTCTGAGCTTTTCCCAGTTTGTAAAATCCATAGGTTCCATGGTCGCAGCGCCCCTGGCGGGTTGGTTTGCAAGTGCCTATGGTGACTGGAGGATCTTGTTCCTGGCATTTGCAGGCTTCTCGGTACTTACTGTCATTTGGCTTTCGGCCACCCCTATTGAGGAAACCAGAAGTTTGGAAAAACGGGCCACCTTCAGCTCTTCCTTTAAATTGTTGGGCAATGGCTTCGTGGCCACCATGGTAGCCTGTATATTCTTTATAGTGGGCTTGGATGTGGGAATCAATGCCATTTCAGGCCAATTTTTGATCAGCCGCTTCCATACGGAACAGACCACGGCAGAGTCAGCAAGAAGCCTTTACTTCTTTGGAAAGATGCTGGGGACTTTTGGTGGGGCGCTTTTGCTGACCAAGCTTGCTTCCCGCAAATTTTTCCTGTATACCTCCTTTTTCGGACTGGCAGGGATAGTAGCACTAATGGTCAGCACGGGTGAACTTGCGGCAATGGGCATTATTTTCCTTATAGGACTGGGCTTGGCCAATATCTTTCCGCTGGTGTTTTCATTGACCGTGGAAAGGTATCCCGAGAGGGCCAATGAAATTTCGGGATTAATGATCATGGCCGTGGTGGGGGGCGCAGCACTTCCTCCCATTATGGGATGGGTTGCTGATACCATGAGTGTAACCGCAAGTATTATGGTCTTGGTGCTGGCCATAAGCGGGATTTTATTGGTATCCATTGCCAATGCCCGAAAAGTAAAACTCAGTTAGTTTTTGCTTTTGCAAAAGCATTTAAGTCAGGAATAATAAAATTAAACTAAGATAAACCAATGCGTAACATCGTGAAATGCCTAATGACCTTGACAGGCTTGTTTTGTTTGGTGGGCTTTACCAAGCCAAAAACTAAAATCATTTGGGAAATTGGAGCTGATGATCAAAGTTCGGCCGAATTTGCTTTGGCTCCCAATGGCTATGAGGGATTTGTGGAAAATGATTTTGGCTGGGAAGACCGTTATTTTTTGATAGGATCGTCCGAGGATAAAACCGATTGGCCTTACGTCATTCCTGGCCCCAGTGATACCTGGGGAGGAACATGGGGAACATCCGGCTGGCGCTCCCACACCCTGACCGTTCTTTTTGGTGTAGATAAATTGCCAGAAAAGGAAGCATGGAAATTGACAGTAGATATTCAGGACTGCAATGCCGCTGATTTGCCCTTGTTTAAGGTAAGCGTAAACGGTCACTCATGGAAATACAGGCTTCCAAAGGGATCAGGAAACACCGCTCCCGATGGCAATATTGATAGGGGCGAGGGGCATTTAATAGAAATCCCTTTGCCTGCCGGAACCATAAAGAAGGGAGGCAATGAAGTCAACCTTACTGTTTTGGAAGGTTCTTGGCTGATGTTTGATCAGATCAAACTGGAAGGTCCCGAAAATACCCTTCTGATAGCAAGCAATCAGGTTTTTCTGCGCAAGGTTGAAGCTGCGGAGTATGAGATTGCTGCGCCCTATGGAAAAGCCCAGCCTTTATTAGTGGATGTGCAGCACCTTGCTGGAGGACCAAATTTGGAGGTTATGCTGGATGGGAAAAAGGTTTTCTCTGAGATCGTAGAGAAAGGAAGGTATACCTTTGAAGCTCCTATGCCCGCGGTACCTGCCCGTAAAAAAAGCAAGTATGAGATCCTTGTTGATGGCAAAACCGTTGAATCCGGTGAAATTATTAGAAGCCCTCAGGAGACCGTAACTCCCGCTGCTTACGTGGATACCAAAATTGGCAGCGCGCATTCCCGATGGATGATTGCCCCAGGGCCTTGGATGCCTTTCAGTATGGTCAAGCTGAGTCCAGATAACCAAAATGGAGGTTGGCAGGCAGGCTATGATCCTATTTTCGAATCCATTGGAGGATTCAGCCATATCCATGAATGGACCATGTCTGGACTGGTGACCATGCCTACCAATGGCCCACTTCAGACCCAGGTCGGAGACGAAAAAGAAGTAGACAGTGGCTATCGATCGCGGATTAATAAGGAAACAGAGGAAGCACCTATTGGTTATTACAAAGTTGATCTGGAGGATTATGATATCACAGCAGAATTGACGTCTACCACCCGATGCGGTTTCCAGCGCTATACCTTTCCAAGAGATAGAGAGGGAGCGAGGGTATTGCTTGACCTGATTTTCCCAGCAGAATATGCCTTTAATTCCAAGGAAGTTTATATCAAAAGAACCGGAGAATCCACTTTGGAGGGATATAGTCATCAGGTGACGCCCAATACCTGGTCCGGAGGGGTGACACAAGAATATATCGTTCATTTTGTGGCCGAATTTGATCAGCCTATTTCCAATTTCAGCGTTTGGACCGATCAAGGTGTCCAAGAGGGAACCGAATTATTGAAAGTAAAAGCCCCCAAGGATGCCGGAGCCATTGTGGAGTTTGATGTGCATCAAAACAATGTCGTTCAGCTTAGAACAGGGATTTCGTATGTCAGTATAGAAAATGCCAGGGAAAACCTGGAAACAGAGGTGTCAAAACCCTACGGGTGGAGTTTTGAAGCGGTTCGTAAAGGGCATGTGGATACCTGGAACGAAATATTTGACAGGCTGCTCATCTCCAGTAAGGACCAGCGGGAAAAAATGCGGTTCTATAACAACATGTACCGCTCGATGTGTAGTAGGAATATTTTCAGTGATGTGAACGGAGAATGGATAGATGCAGAAGAAAACCTTCAAAAACTACCCGATCCGGAATCACCTGCTTTGGGCTGTGATGCCTTTTGGAATACCTTCTGGAACCTGAACCAGTTTTGGAACCTGGTGACACCTGAGTGGAGCAGTCGTTGGGTGAAATCCCAATTGGCCATGTACGATGCCAACGGTTGGTTGGCCAAGGGGCCTGCCGGAATGGAGTATATTCCCGTGATGGTGGCAGAGCATGAGATTCCAATGATAGTCGCTGCTTACCAAATGGGAATCCGTGATTTTGATGTGGATAAAGCTTTTGAAGCAGTGAAGAAAATGCAGACCGAAGAGGCCAGGGCTGTGGGGGATGGCTTTGCGGGAAACAGGGATTTGAAAACCTATCTGGAACATGGATATGTGCCTTATGATGAAGGGCGTTTTTCCAATTCGCTGGAATACTCCTACGATGATTGGACCGTAGCACAATTCGCGAAAGCATTGGGAAAAACAGCAGATTACAAGGAGTTTTTGGAGCGGGGATATTATTGGAAAAACATCATGGATGCGGAGACAGGCTTTGCCCGGATGAAGGATTCCAAAGGCAATTGGTTGCCGGATTTTGATCCTTATAAGTCTGGGGCAAACGAGCATTACGTAGAGGGAAATGCCTGGCAGTTGACCTATTTTGTGCCCCAGGATGTGCCGGCTTTGGCCAAGGCAATTGGCAAGGAAAGGTTCGTTGAGCGTTTGGATTGGGGATTTGGAGAAAGCGAAAAAACACGGTTTAACGGCTTGAGAGATCAATATTGGGATTATCCAGTCATGCAGGGAAACCAACAGTCCATGCACTTTGCCTATTTGTTTAATTGGGTAGACAAGCCTTGGTTGACCCAAAAGTGGAGCCGTTCGATTCTGGAAAGGTATTACGGTTATGGGATTTCCAATGCCTATTTGGGAGATGAGGACCAAGGACAGATGAGTGCCTGGTTTATCATGGCTTCAATTGGTCTGTTCCAAACGGATGGTGGTTGTAGCGTGGACCCAATTTATGAGATAGGAAGTCCCCTTTACGAGAAAATAGAAATTGATCTGGGCAGCCAGTATGGGCGTGGCGATAAATTTATCATTGAAGCAAAAAATGCCTCCAGGCTCAATAAGTATGTACAATCGGCCAAACTGAACGGAAAGGAGTTAAGGGATTTCAAGTTCCCGGCAAGTGAATTGCTGAAGGGAGGAACCCTTGAGCTACTTATGGGGCCGTTGCCCAATGAAAACTGGGGTACCGGCAAGTAAATTTTTAAAGTAACCATTCTTTGGGATGGATGTAAACAAAATGGATTAGTATGAAGACAAAATCAAATTTCGATAAGTTTCCTTCGATTCAAGTAGAGGGGGAGTTGCAAAAGGGTTGGGACAACATTCTGGCTTTTTTGGAAAGCAGAGGACGAAATAAACTCATTGCCATAGAATGTTATCATGGGGTTTACGGTCAGGAATTAAAGAATGCTTTTGAGGGAAAGGCCTGCTTCATTGATACAAATGCCTTGTTTAAGGATGAAGAGGAGGTAATCCATCTTACCCGACAGGATGTAACGGAAGATGCTATTTTCGGTTTCATGACCAGGTTGCAGCTGGCGGATTTCCTGGACGAAAACAAGGTAAAATCCATGCGCGATAAGCTTAGCGGTGAGGAAGGAACCATTGTGGTTTGCGGACCTGGAGCCTTACTTTTTGCCCCTGATGCTGCTATCAAAATATATGCTGATATGGCCCGCTGGGAGATCCAGCAACGGATGAGGAGGAAAGAAGTCAATGGCCTGGGCGTGAAAAACTGTTCAGAAGCCTTTAATCTCCAGTATAAGCGCGGCTTTTTTGTAGACTGGCGGGTGTGCGACAAGTTTAAAAAGGAGTGGTTTTTCAAATGTGATTACCTGCTTGATACCAATAAAGCCAATGCTCCTAAACTGGTCAGTATGGAGACAATCGAGAAAGGCCTGTCTCAGGCGGTTTCCCAGCCTATCAGGGTAGTGCCGTTCTTTGATCCGGGGCCTTGGGGCGGACATTGGATGGAGGAAGTATGCGACTTGGAGGTGGACGGGAAGCCCAATCATGCCTGGTGTTTTGATTGTGTGCCCGAAGAAAACAGCCTCCTGTTTGACATTGCAGGGGAGATTGTTGAAATACCTTCCATCGATTTGGTGTTTTTTAGAAGCCGTCATCTGTTAGGTGATAAGGTAGAAGCCAGGTTCGGGCAGGAGTTCCCCATCCGATTTGATTTCCTGGATACCATGGGGGGAGGGAACCTAAGCCTTCAAGTGCATCCGGATACTACTTATATCCAGCAGAACTTTGGGATGCAGTACACCCAGGATGAGAGCTATTACCTACTGGATGCCGAAGAGGATGCTTTGGTCTATCTAGGAGTGAAAAAGGACGTCAATTCTGAAGAGATGATTGAAGCCTTGAAAAAGGCGCAGAAAGGCGAGGCATCATTTGATGCAGAGAAATTTGTGAATACTTTCCCTGCCAAAAAGCACGACCATTTCCTGATCCCTGGGGGGACGGTACATTGCTCGGGGAAGGACTCCATGGTGCTGGAAATCAGTGCTACACCTTTTATTTTTACCTTCAAAATGTGGGATTGGGGACGATTAGGCCTGGATGGAAAACCACGCCCTATCAATATTGAGCATGCCAGCAAGGTCATCGATTGGGACAGGGATACGGATTATGCCAAGGATGAACTGATCAATCAGGTGGAGAAAGTGGCTGAAGGTGACGGTTGGGTAGAAGAAAGGACCGGTCTGCACAAGAGGCAGTTTATTGAGACCCGCAGGCACTGGTTTACCAAGCCTGTTCAGCATAACACAGAAGGGGGGGTGAATGTACTCAACCTGGTAGAGGGTCGGGAGGCGATCGTAGAAAGTCCAACCAATGCCTTTGATCCCTTCGTGGTACATTATGCAGAGACCTTTATTGTTCCGGCAGCAGTGGGGGATTATGTAATCCGCCCTTATGGCGAAAGCGAAGGGAAGAAGATTGCCACCATTAAAGCCTTTGTGAGATAGTCCGGTTTAATTGAAGAGCGATAGATGATTTACAATCAAGATAAACGCATCGTACTGACGCTTGATGCCGGAGGGACCAACTTTGAGTTTTCGGCTATTCAGGGAAACAGGGAAGTGGTAGACCCAATCAGACGGAAAGCCTCTCCTGACAATTTGGAAGCCTGTTTAAATACGATCAAAGAGGGCTTCCATCAGGTACTGCAGCAATTGGAGGACTTCCCTGTTGCCATCAGTTTTGCCTTTCCAGGGCCTGCGGACTATGAGCATGGCATCATCAGTGACTTGCCCAATTTCCCCGCCTTCAGAGGAGGAGTGGCACTTGGACCTATGCTGGAGGAAGAGTTTAAGGTCCCGGTGTACATCAATAATGACGGGAGCCTATTTGCCTACGGGGAAGCGCTAGCAGGATCTCTGCCCAAGATAAATTGTTTGCTGGCCCAAAATGGAAGCCCGAAGCGGTTTAAGAATTTGTTGGGCATTACTTTAGGGACAGGCTTTGGGGGCGGGGCAGTGGTCGATCAGGAGTTACTTATAGGGGATAACGGCACCGGAGGAGATGTATGGGTTTTTCGGAACAAGAAATATGGGGATTGTATTATCGAAGAGAGTGTGAGCAAACGGGCCGTCGAAAGGGTTTATGCAGAGCTTTCTGGAGATTCAAGCGGTCAAAGCCCAGAGGAGATATTTTATATTGCCGAGGGGCAAAGGAATGGAGATCAAAAGGCCGCCATTAGGGCATTTCAGGAACTGGGAGAAATGGCGGGTGATACCATAGCCCAGGCGATTACCATTCTCGATGGGATCATCGTTATTGGAGGTGGTTTGATAGGGGCGGCCAAATATATCGTTCCTGCTGTAGTGAAAGAGCTGAACAGTGAAATACATAATTTGGAAGGGACAAAGTTTCCCCGCCTTCAAGCCAAGGCTTATGATCTGACGGATAAGGAACAATTGACCAGGTTTCTTGGAGCCAAGTCCAAGGAAATTACCGTACCGGGAACCCATAAGACCATTCCCTATATCGCTGAGAAGATGACAGGGGTAATGGTTTCAGAGTTGGGCGCCAGCAAAGCGATTGCCCTGGGGGCCTATGCTTTTGCCCTTCACAAGATTGATGGTAAAAGGTAGGTAATGTTAAGCGTAAGCAGGCTTAGTGAGCAGTTCTGATCCATGGCTTGGCGAGATTGCTTAAAGTGGGTTTATCTGTTTCAAGGCTGCTTCCACTTTGGTTACAGGAAGTCTGCAGGTTTTGTTCCTGCAGACATAGATCAGGGTTTCTCCCTCTACTTTTTTCATTTCCAATAAGGGAATGTTTTCTTCTGTTCCACCGGAAAAAACGGATGTGGGCAAATAACGTTTTTGCATTTGCTGAGTCTTTTCCCACGCTTCATTTCCCATGATGGCCACTTCAAAAGGATTGGAAGCCATAAATCCCATCAGCCGCAGCCAGTTGGCATCAAAAGGACTTACCGCTGGGTATTCATTCCTGACGGTAGAAAGCATTTTCTTGGCTATTTCAGTATACTCCTGATCATAAAAAAATAAGCCCAGTTTATAAAGGTTTAAGGCCATGACTGAATTGGAAGAAGGCATTTCATTGTCGAAAACTTCGTAGTGGCGGAGGATAAGGGATTGGTCCGTACTGGGGGAATAATAGAATAAGCCAGCCTTAGGGTCATAGAAATGGGCCAAAGCGTAATCAGCTAAATCTTTCGCCTTGTCAAGCCATTTCTTATCAAATGTGGCCTGATACAGTTCCGTGAAAGCCTCTATCAGAAAAGCATAATCGTCCATAAACCCCTCGACACTAAGCTGTCCTTTGAAATAAGAGCGCCACAGTCCTCCATCTTTGCGGCACATGTTATCCAAAATAAACTGGGCATTGTTTAGGGCAATGTCCAGATACCTCTTATCCCCCAATGCCTGATAGGCATTGATATACCCTTTAAGCATCAGGGCATTCCAAGAGGTAAGTATTTTAGTGTCCAAACTTGGGCGCTCCCGTTCTTGCCTTTTGTTGAACAATAGTTTCTTTGAGGAGGCCAGTTCATTTCTGACAGCTGTCAGCGAAAGTTGATGGTTCTTTGCAAAGCCTTGCAGGTCATTTGGGGCGGATAATATGTTTTTCCCATTTTCCCAGTTGCCTGCCTCACTGATGCCATAATATTTGATGACCAACTCAGCTTTTTCCTTTCCAAGGGTTTCTTCTATTTCATGGGTGGTCCAAACATAGAAATCCCCCTCTTCCCCTTGGCTGTCTGCATTCAGGGAGGAGAAAAATCCATTTTCATTGCTGGTCATCTCCCTTTCAACAAAAGCCAATGTTTCCCGGATGGTTTTAGCGTACAGCTCGTTTTGGGTAAGCTGAGAGGCATGAGCATAAAGGCTGGTCAGCTGGGCATTATCGTAGAGCATTTTTTCAAAGTGGGGGACTTTCCATTGGGAATCGGTGGTATAGCGGGAGAAACCGCCCCCTAGCTGATCATAAATCCCTCCTGTGGCCATACGGTTCAAGGTGGTGTTTACAGCATTGATACTTGAAGTGGCCTGGGTAAGGTAATGGTGCTGCAACAAGGATTCCCAGACGGCAGGCATGGGGAATTTCTGTTCCCCATTGATTCCTCCAAATTCATGGTCGATCAGCTCGTTAAAGGATTCAAAAGCCTGGGTATAATCAGACATTTCAAAAGTTAGTTGTGGCTGGTCTTGAGAAACGGCGTTTTCTTCCTTCAATCCTTGTAATAGGACTTGGGCCTGCCGGGTAAGGTTTTCATGATCATTTGAATAGATCTCCTTTATTTCCACCAACAGTCTTTTCCATTGATCCACTGTGAAATAAGTCCCTGCAAAAAAGGGGCGCCCGTCAGGGAGCGCGAAAACATTGAGCGGCCAGCCTGCACTTCCGTTTAGGATTTGGGCAGCTTCCATGTAGGTCTTGTCCACATCTGGTCGTTCTTCTCTATCCACTTTTATAGAAATAAAGCCTTCATTCATGATCTTGGCCACCGTGGAGTCCATAAAGGATTCCTCTTCCATTACGTGGCACCAATGGCAGGCAGAATAACCGACACTGATAATGATGGGCTTGTTTTCCTCTTTGGCCCTTTCCAAAGCTGATTCTCCCCACTCCAGCCAGTTTACGGGGTTGTCCGCATGTTGGCGTAGATATGGGCTGGAAGACCCCAGCAACGGGTTTCGCGATTTCTCCTCATTTTGGGACTTGGAGTTGCAAGCGGCCATCCCAAGTAAAAGTCCACAAAAGATGTGAAGCACAGTGCACTTCAGCAAGTTGAAGTTATTAGCTCTTCTTAAAATCATAGTTGATTGGATGTCCGTTTTGCAAAGTGAATTTAAGGAACAATGCCTGTAATACCCCAGCTTTGGTTTGGCTCTGGCCCCAGCCATAGCTCCAGTAAGCCTCCTTTAACATAGTCCGTATGCTCAAACCAAAACCGGTTCAGCTTTTCTCCATTTAATCGGGCATCCTGGATGTACATGTTTTCTTTGGAATTGTTATAAGTCCGGATGACAAATTGCTTTCCGGGGTAATATTTTTCATCCAGCTTGATGATGATCTCATCAAAGATAGGGCTGGTGATTTCATAAACAGGCTTGGCCGAGGAACTGCCTTTTAGGCTGAACATCCCCAGTGACATCAAAGCGCTGACTCCTCCCATTTGACCTTGGTCCTCATCGTGTCCACCATAGCCTTTGTCCGGAGTGGTCCCCCCATAAGCTTGTTCCTGCACTTTTCTCACCCAGTATTGGGAGAGCCAAGGTTTGCCCGCATAATTGAACACATGGGCATTGGAGCAGCCCGGCTGATTGGCATAGCTTACATAGCCGCTGCCGTATCCAAAAACAAAGTCTTCTGACTTGGCTTTGTCAAAAGCAAAGTTTAGCTGCTCGCATAGCACATCATTTCCTCCCATTAGTTCCGAAAGACCTGGAATGTCATGAGAAACCGACCAGGTAGCCTGCCAGGCATTGGCCTCCACCCACCCATGTCCGCTCAACGGATCATCGTGTAGCCAATTTCCCTTTTCGTCTTTCGGGAAAATTAGTTTATGCTGTTTATTATAAAGGCTTTTCCATCCAGTGGATCGATTTAAAAAGTACCTTTCATCTTTTTTCTTTTTTAAGCCATGTGCCATTTGCGCCAAGGACCAGTCCTGAAAGGCCGCTTCTAGGGTTCTGCCGGCGCTGTTGGCAAAGTATCCATTTTTAATATAATGTTCGTCTGCTTCCAGCATCCCTCCGGGCATATGGTTTTGCTTCATGACTGCATAGGCATGCTGTGGATTTACCTTGGTCAAGATTCCTTTGGTGTACGCAGAGACTATCAGTGGGGTGGCGGGGCATCCCGTCATGATATAGGAATATCCGCCTAAATTGGGGCCTCTGGGAAGTAATTTTCCATTATCGGCATATTGCACGAGCGAGGCGGAGAACTCGTCCAGTACCTCAGGCCAGGCCAGGCCCCAGAGGATGTTTAAGTTCCATTGTGTAAGCCAAAAAGCATCCGAATTGTACATGTGGAATTTAGCCTCTCCCCGGTCGTTTCTGGGCAACGATCTTACTTTCAGTTTGGCGTTTAAGGTGTGGTTACCTTGACGCTGACCTTCTGTATAGTCGGGATAGTCCCCGCTGATATCGTCGATTTTGTGTCGGCCTAATAGGGCATGCCATATGTCAGTATAGAATTTTGTCTTTTGAGCATCTTTACCGCCTTTGACTTCGATTTTTCCTAACCAGTCATTCCATTCATTCCTCGAATCGTCCCTGACACGATCAAAGTCCCAATGGTTACATTCTTCGGACAAATTGTTTCTGGCGTTTTCTATACTGGTATAGGATACGGCTACTTTCATTTGGATCTTATCGCCTTGTTTGACGGGGAAGTCTGCCGACACCCCTGCATTGGGCGCATCGTAATAAGACCAACCTCCATTCCTTGCGGTTTTTTCCGGACTGCCCGAAAAGGATGTGATGTTTTGAAATTTAGCTTCTCCATCCCAGCCGTTTAGCTCCTTCATAGCTTGATCAAACTGGATGACAAAGAAGATTCTGGCATTGTCCGGGCCTCCCCATAACCTGCCGGTAGAATTTACCGAGCCTTGGATTTCTGTATCACTGATTTTAGTAACGCGGGCATCTGTCATGGTGGTAGTGGAAAGGTAACCTCCCAGATTAATCAGGATATTGGAAAGGGCATCTTCGGTATAGGTATACCTGTAAAAACTTACCCTATCGGTACTGCTTTGCTCTACCCAAATTTTATAATCATCCAGGAAGACTTTATGGTAGCCCGGCTGCACGATTTCACTTTCATGTTTGAAATTGGATTTCCAAGAATGCTCGCCGAGGTTGGGGTTGATTTTTCCCGTGGTGGGCATAATGTTTATACCTGAAACCATCCAGTCATGTAACTGTGGGAATCCTAAAATTTCAGTGGTGTTGTAATTGTATCCGCCACCCATTTGGTTTTTGTTCCGTGTCATGGGGGCTGCGCTGATCATCCCAAATGGCCGGCTCCCTGTTACAAAGAAGAAATACCTTCCCCTGGTGGTCTCAATATAAGGATCGACAAAGGAGACGAAGTCTTTATAGCCCTTAGGGGAAGGATAAACTTCTATTTCGGAAAGTCCAAGGTGGTCCCCATTGCCATCGGTTACTTCAAACTTTATCCATTCAACGGTTTTTTCAGGAAAGGAAACCACTTTGGCTGAACCGTCATTCGGAATGGCCGCAACACTGATTTTACTCCCATCACTGAAATGTAGGGTTCCTCCGGCAGTATGTGTTTTTGCACTTGGCCGGTCGTAGAGAATGACCTTGTTGATAGCTTGTTCCGATGTCCAATCCAGTTTTACCCATGGGAAGTTTACGCCTCCCCAAAAGTTCATTTTACTATCGGAAGCCCATTCCCCCATATTTTGAAAGAGCACTATTCCGTCATTGACCTTGGAAACATCGAAGGTCCCGTTCAGGCTGTTGCTTGCAGTAGTTTTTGCATGTACAGCAATATTATCCGGGCCGGCGAGTAAGGTCTCAAAGGTCATCAATAAGCATGTCGTGCAGACAAGAAATTTCATCGGTAATGTTAAAAATGCTGAAGCTTTCATCAGTTTTCTATTAAATGTGAGACGGATAAGAAATGGGTTTATTTTCCCCAATTCATGTTAGGCTGCTTGCCCATGACCAATTCTAATTTTCCGCCATTGACGATATCTTTGAACCTTAATTGGTTTGAATTGAGCGGTTGGCCATTAAGGAGCGTTGATTGGATATAAATGTTTTCTTTGGAATTATTGGTGGTTTCTATGATGAAACTTTTACCTGTGAAATAATCACGGTTCAGCTGGATAGTTACCTTATCAAAGAGGGGGCTCCCGATTTGGAACTTCGGATCGATTTCCGTCAATCCCTTTAGATCAAACAGGCCAATGGAGGACATCACGTACCAGGCTCCCAGCTGTCCCTGATCTTCATCCTGTCCATAGCCGTATCCATGAATCCCTTCCGTCCCATAAAACTCGTCGCAAATCGCCCTCACCCACTTTTGGGCCAGATGGGGCTTGCCTGAGAAATTAAACATCCATGAAACATGCAGGTTAGGCTGGTTGCCATGGTTGTAAAGGGTCTTCAATCCGGAAAAAGCATCGATTTGAGCCCCTCCTCCAAAAATACTTTTCTGGGAAACGATGAAAATACTGTCAAGTCGGGTATTAAAGGTCTCTTCACCTATGGTAGCGACCAACTCTTCTGCATGATGGGGCACATAAAAGGTATATTGTACAGCATTGCCCTCCTGGAAACCTTTCCAGGGTGCCAGTGGGTCAAAGTCTGAAATGAATTCGCCATGGGTATCCTTTGGTCGGATCAATTTGGTTTCCTCATCAAATAATAACCTCCAGCCATTGGATAGTTTGGACAGTTGCTCGTAATCCTTTTTTTTGCCGAGTTGTTTGGCAAATTGGGCAACGGCAAAGCTGCTGAAAGCATATTCGAGGGTATGGGATGCTGCGAAACCGGAGCCTTCCTGAACCGTTGTCATATCAAAATGCTTTTCGTAAGGACTATAGCCCCGCTCCACAAACTGCCTGACATCCATTTTTCCGGCCCCTTCTATTCTGCCCTTCCATTCCACTTCGTTTTTTAAAGCGGCTTCGTAGGCGAGATCCACGTCGTAATTCCTTATCCCGCAGTTGTAAGCCGCGGCAATGGCCAAGCTGGTAAAATTGGTGCCTACTCCCGATACATATTTACTGTTGGCGATTCCATCTCCCAGCCATCCGGCATCTTTATACACCAGAAGCTGGCTTTGGATCCAGTCAGCATAATATTCAGGATAAGCCACTGCCCAAAGCTGGGTCAGGTTCCAAAAGGCTCCCCAAATGGCATCGGTATTATAGTGATGGTGAAGTGGCAGCCCCTTTTCATCAAGTTTGATCTGTCCTACCTCTCCGCTGTTCATCGGATAGGCCCCGTTAATATCGCTGGCAAGCCCCCTTCCCAATAGGGCATGGAACAGGCCGGTGTAAAATTTCACTTTGTCAGCTTCATGTTGCCCGTCTACCCTGATTCTGCCAAGGTATTCCTCCCAAGTCTTATTGGCCTGCTTTTTGGCCTTTTCAAAATCCAGGTTTTGGGCTTCAGTGTCCAAGTTGAGGCGGGCATTTTTGATGGATGTATAGGAAAGGCCAATTTTAATTTCAACTGCTTCCTCTTTTTCGGTATCAAAGGTAAAGTACATTCCAGCACCGACTCCCTCTTGTTTATTTCTTCCTGGAAAGGTTTGGTCTTTCACAAAAGTCCCAAAAGAAGCTGGTACCTTATCCATTTTGGCCGAAAAGTACATCCTTATATCAGCCCCTTTCTGGTAGATGTTCACATACACCGGTGAGGTCACCACGTAGCCTTCGATACGGCCATCTTCGGTAAGGTGGACATTGGCCTCTTTGACCTCTCCACTTTCTCCTTGCTTGTTGCCTATGTCAAAGATAATATTGGCCTGGGAGGTCTTAGGGAAAGTATAGCGGTGAAATCCCACTCTTTTGCTGGCCGTAAGTTCCGCTTTTATCCCGTAATCCTGTAGAAATACGGAATAATGGCCCGGTTTGGCCAGCTCATCCTTTTTATTGAAAGTAGACCTGTATCCACCCGCAGGATTGTCCAGTTCTCCAGGGACAGTTTGTAATTTTCCCACGGAAGGGGCAATCACTACTCCTCCTATCTGAAATTCATGAAAGTTTGCAAAGCCTTCAATAGAGTTATGTCTATAATCATAACCCACTGCCTGCCATCCGCCAGAGTTGCCCAAATGTGCGTCGGTAGATGGCCCTAGCTTTGCCATCCCAAAAGGAACTGCTGCCGGCGTATAAAAGAACCAGCGGCAATGCGCTGTCCCAATGTTTGGATCCACATAATCCAATGGAGAAGTCTTCTTTTGTCCATACCCAAAAATGGAACATTGAATCAGGTAAGCAGTTAATAGTAGAAGCTTAAAGTTAGGGTTCATTAAATCTTGCTGTTTTATTGTAAATGTTTTGTAAAGATTTAGCTTTTTGTGGTCGAGCATGGAAACTAGTGTTATGTTAAGCATGATTTGTCGATGCTTTTCGTAGCCACCTTCTTGTTTAAGCAGTTAAACAAGCAGCCTTGTCCCGCACAGCGGGGAAGCTGCCTAAACAGTTAAACCCGGTCTACCCAATATCTCGAAGCAAAGGATTCGACATGCTCAATACGCCTGTTTACGATTAACTTAACACTAGCATTGATTCGTTTATTTATTCAACTTTACCAATTGCAGGTAGTCGTTGTTCTTGGCAAAAAGGATTCCTTCTCCACCACTGGCCAATTTCAGCTTTTTGGCAGCCTTCACTTCTCCTTTTACAAACAGACCGCTTTCATAAGGTTTCAGGCTTTTGAAGTCTCCTTGGCTGTTCCCCAGCATCAGCCCGCCATAGCTGCTATCTCCCCTAGGGGTCTCTACTTCAGAAGCATACAGGTTTCCTGCATAAATCATATCTGAATGCCCGTCACGGTTGATGTCCTCCACTACCATTGTATTTATAGGGGCGAGCTGCATGAAATTGTCTTTGATCACATGAAGCTCAAACTGTTCGTTGCCAAGGTTCTCTACATAACAATGACCGAAATTTTTGACTTCATAGTGAGCGGACCGCTTCAGGTGATCGGTGGAATAGATCTCTTCCAAGCTGGCCGTGGCAAAGGAATGGTAATCCTTAAACTTGGTTTTGATAGCCGGTATTTGTTGGGAAGAGCATTCCCTACCTCTTACCGGGACCTGTTTCCCTTTTTCAATTTTGCTTAGTACAATATCCTGTTTACCGTTATTGTCATAATCATAGGTGTACAAACTGAAAGGGGAGCCTTCCTTGGCTTGGTACTTGTAGTTTTTTCCCAGATTACCCACCATAAAATCCTGGTCACCGTCACCATCAAAATCATGGCTTACCAGTCCAAACCACCAAGCCATGGTATCCCCAAGTCCGGCTGCTTCACTTTGATTGGTGAATTTTCCTTTTACATTTTTTAAATAGGTGATGCCTGTCCATTCGCCGACCACAATCAGGTCTTTATAACCATCACCGTCCAGATCAAGACTTTCTGCTTGAGTTATCATACCCAGGTCGAGTAGGGAAGGAGCTATAATTTCCGTTACATCGGTAAATTTTATTCCTGTAGAAGGAGAGCTTTCATTTCTTAAGATGGTGCTTTTGGGAGCATTGGGGTATTTTCTAGGAACAATCCTGCCTCCGATAAACAAGTCCTCATCTCCATCATTGTCATAATCAAACGCAATTACCGTGGATCCGCTCTGGGTCATATTGGGCAATGCCGTTGTGTTTTTTTCAAAGACACCGTTTCCTTTATTGAGGTAGAATTTGTCCTGGTAATATGGGTTTCCTTCCCGGAGTTCATTTCCTCCACAGACTACATACAAGTCCAAAAGACCGTCTTTATTGGCATCGAAAAAACAGGCCCCAACATCTTCTTGGACTTTATCCTCTTCCCATAGGGCGGTGGATACCTCGGAAAAAGTGCCGTCTGCATGCTGCAGAAATAGGGCCCCAGGAGACCGGTTGGCACCACCAATATAAAAATCATCCCATCCATCGTTATTGATGTCTCCTACGGCCAGTGCCGGCCCAAACTGTGAAATCTTGTGGGGTAGAAGCACCTGATATTGGAAGTCGTTGAAGTTGTTTTCCGTATGCCGGTAGTCCAATTTTGCCTGCTGGGTGATGTCAGAAAAGAGGGGAGTTCTTCCCTTTTCGATAGCAGTTGTTGTCTTGGCGTTTTGAAATGAAAGCTCGACTACCTGGTTGGCCGCTACTTGATGGATGGTTTCTTCCTTTCCATCAGGCCATAACACCCTAAGTTTTTCAATGGTGGTTTTGGCACCTACTCCAAAATGTACTAGGGGTTCTACCGATGACTGAAAACCCCGGGTCAAGGTCACTTCCTGAAACTGCAATTCCTTCCCGTCTTCCAACCATATTTTACAGCCCAGCCCAAAGGCATTGGACTTCGGGCCATTGAGTTTTATTCTTAAATAGTTATTGGACTTGGAGTCACTGGTTTTGTTTTTATACACAGTACATTTATCATCCAGATTGTTGATGACCAGGTCCAGATCCCCGTCATTGTCCAGGTCGGCATAAGCGACGCCGTTGGAGAAGCCTTTGAAGTCAAGCCCCCATTCCTCGGAGACATCGGAAAACGAAAGGTCGCCATTGTTCCTAAAGGCATAATTGGCAATTTTTTCGGAGGGGATCTTTTTGGTCAGGTCCAGCGAGTTGCCTGTTTCGAAATTCTTCACCTCTTCAGTCCTGAAATAATCGCTATTATTGATATCCCTTCTCACTCCATTGGTTACATATAAGTCCTTTTGGCCATCATTATCGAGATCGGCAAATAGGGAAGCCCAGCTCCAATCGGTAGAGGAAACGCCCGCAAAACGCGCGATATCACCAAAGAAGGGCAGGCCTCCTTGGGAATTCCCCAGATTCATTTGAAGGGTATTGATGGAATATTGGTGGTGCATGTCATTGCTGACCATGTTATAGAAGCGTTCTGGGTCCATGCTGTCCATATTTTCTTTGGCCCTTTGGTGGCCCTTGGGCATCATGTCCACTTGATAGATGTCGAGCAGTCCGTCATTATTGAAATCGGCGGCATCGGTGCCCATTCCGAAATAGGAAGTATGGTTGGTGAGGTTGAGATTCTGGTCTGAAAAGGAACCGTCTTTATTATTGATCAAAAAGTAATCAGGCGTACTAAAATCATTGGAGACATAAATGTCGGGCCACCCGTCCCGGTTGTAATCTCCTACAGATATCCCCAGTGACAGGCCATACTTCGCGAGCCCTGACTCATGGGTGACATCAGAGAACTTTCCCTTGCCTTCATTTCTGTACAGGCGGTCGCTTCTATGCGCCGGGGCATGGTTCCGGTAATTGATGAATTCTGTGATGCTCCTTCGGGAAGGAACTATGGGGTAATTGACCACATAAAGGTCTTGATCGCCATCCAGGTCATAATCAAAAAATACGGCCTGGGTACTGTTGCCTTCGTCTGCCACACCATATTCCTCTGCTGATTCGGTGAATGTCGGCACTTCACCTTCTTTGGCATCATTGATAAAGAGAAGATTTTTGGTGGTCGTCCATTTCCCGGATACGCTGACATAGATATCCAGCCAACCGTCCTGATTGGCATCGCCCATGGTCACCCCGGTTACCCATCGGTTATCCCCGCCTACTTTGGCAGCCTGGGTAATGTCTTCAAATGCGAGATCTCCTTTATTGAGGTAAAGTTTGTTCTCAACCATATTACCCGTGAGGTAAACATCAGGGAGTCCATCCTTATTCAGGTCCCCTATCGCCACCCCTCCACCCATGTAGATATACATGTAGTTGAAATAGTTGATGGAGTCATTTTCACTTAAAGTGTTTGCGAATTCAATGCCTGAATGCCGAGGAGAAACTTCGGTGAAAAGTTTATCTGCTGCGCCAAATTCAGCGGATCTTTCGCAGCTAACCAGCGTGGCTGACACCAAAAGAGTGAATAGAGAGAGACGATTCAATTTATTGGTAAGGTACTGCATAACTCAACTTGATTTTTTGGACAAAACAACCATGTAGCGTACTGTTGGAAGGCATGGAAAAGAACCCCGGCAGAATGAATCTCTGCCAGGGTAGTATTCAATAAGAAGTGTTAAACAAATAGGATCTATTTTAACCCGGATTATGCAATAGGATTCGTTATGAGGACTGAAAATGCAAGAAAATCAGGCTGTTTGGAGACTGAAGCATAGCACCGCTATGGTGAACCTGTCTAGCCGCCAGATAGAGTCGAAAACAGCAGCGAAGCGACTGATTTTAAAGTAGTTTCAGTCCGTAATAGATTTTCTATTGCATATTTCGGGTTTAGTCGTATCCAGGATTCTGTTCGATATTATTATTGCTTCTTTGGATTTCCACTCGTGGAATAGGGAACAGGTAATAATGATCGCCCGGCCATGCTGACCTAGGGTCAATGGCCTCTATTTCTCCGTAGGTATAGTTCAAGGTGCCCATTAGATCACCCTCGCTGGCGCCGGTCCAGTCCATAGTGACTTTTGTAAGTCCTCTAATGGGATTAAGGTCCACATTTCCCGGAGCGGCTTTCCATCGCATAAGATCAAAGAAGCGGGAGTCTTCCAGGTGTAGCTCTACCGCCCTTTCATTTCTATAGTCACGTACCAAATCAGCTCCTGAGCTGGTAATGTCCGGCATGTTGACCGATGGCCTTCTACGTACTCTGTTGATGTACTCACGGGCCAAATCCTCATTGCCAAGGGCAATCTGTATCTCGGCATAGTTCAGGTAGAACTCGGCCAGTCGCATAAAGACGGTGGTCTGGCTATAGTCGTAATCAAAACTTGCACGGGGACCCTTGAAATCCAATAGTTTCCTAAAGGTATATCCTGTCTGAACTCTCCAGTGGAAAGGAGTCAGGCCTTTTACCCAATAGGTTTTTGAATCCCTGCCAAAATCAAACAGTTCCTGGCCGTTGATGGGATCGACCTTATTGGGGTTTTGGTACGGAGGATCATTATCCGCATTTGGATTGGCATCTTCCCAATACTCATACAGTCTGGTGGTACTTTTGGAACCATCGTTAATCGTTATTGGACCTGCTCCAGGGTAAAGGATATAGCTGTAATATCTGGGGTCCCTGTTGGTGTTGGGATCCTGAGGATTATAACCAGAGGCGGGGTTGACCGTCATACCATCTTCCATGTAGGGATATTCCCCATTGGTCATTTGGAACATGTTGATGAAGGTCTGGGTAGGCATCAATCGCTGCCTGGCATCGAAACCACTTGGCCAGAAGTCATAATTGTATCCCCAGTCAGGAATTCTTGTTCCGGCGGTGTAGGATTTGCCAAAGATCGTTTCATCGCTCTCTATTGGCTGCAGGAACAATTCTTCGTGGTTGGGATGCAAAGAAAAACCCGCATCGATGACTGCCCTGGTAGCTTCAGCAGCAGCATTCCACTTGGCCAAGTCATTGCTTGGGTTATTGAGTGGACTGGCCATATACAGGAGCATACGGGCTTTCAAAGCCATGGCCACCTCCTTGGTCAGTTTGCCTGCGGCAGGAGTGACTCCTTCCAACAGCTCAATGGCTTCTTCGCACTCGTCCAGTACGAATTGGGCACATTCACTATAGGAGTTTCTGGTGACATCAAAGTGCTCATTGTCCAACTGAAAACTGCTGGTTATCAAAGGAACCCCGCCGAATGTTCTGATCAGTTCAAAGTACATCCATCCCCGTAACAGGTGCATTTCCCCTTTCATAGGATCCAGCAATGCAGGGTCAATGTCTGAGTCAGCAATGTTCTCAAAGAAAATATTGGCCCTTTTGATAAATTCATATTCCTCGTTCCAGATATTGGTGAGGCTGGTGATATTATCTGGGGTGATGTTTCCTTGCAGGTATTCCCGCATCCCTCCACTACGGTTGTGGGTGTCCGGTGCAAACACAGCAATGTCCGTCATTCCGATATAGCCACCGGTACCCGGGCTCCAGGGTGGTTTTATTCCATTATATACATTGAAGACATAATTCTGAAGAAATGTGGGGTCGTTAAAGACATTGTTCTCTGAGATGGCATCCAATGGCTGTTTGTCCAAGATGTCATCGCTACACGATGTCGTCAAAGAAATTGTCCCCGCAGTCAGTAGCACGAATGCCTTTCCGGCAAATCTATTTTTTAATACTTTATTTATCATGAGATTAAGCTTTAGAAAGTAATGTTGAGACCAAAATTTAACCTTCTCATATTGGGGTAGGCGCCGCCGTTCCCGCTTAAAAATTCAGGATCTCCGGCACCATACTTTTTCAGGTTGTTGAACACCATAAAGAGGTTGTCCCCTGAAACGTAAAGCCTGAATGCGTCCACGCCCAGTTTGGAAAGCAGGTCTTTTGGAATAGTATAGCCCAGCTCAACGGATTTCAAGCGTAACCAAGTCACTTCCTGGTAGTAAAAGTCACTGTCAGAGGCTCCTGTGCCTGTTAGGCGAACCCTAGGAAGCTCAGCACTGGTATTGTCCATGGTGTAGCTGTTGTTTGCTACATAAGCCAGTCCATTGCCATTGGCCCCAGAGCTGAAGCCGTTATTCAACCGCCACTTGGCGCCACTTTGTCCCTGGAACAACACAGCAAGATCAAATGCCTTATAATCCAGGTTCATATTTAAGCCAAACTGCATTTTAGGGAAGCTGTTGGCATTGTATCTGTAACGGTCATTTCCGTTGATGACCCCGTCTCCATTTAAGTCCGAGAAAATCAGGCCTCCCAATTGGGCTCCGGGATAGTTGACATTGTTGTCCAGATCTTCCTGTGTTCTGTAAATCCCAACGGCCTTGTATACCAATATGGAACCAAAAGGATTTCCCTCCAGCTTTTGGTATTCTTCTGCCTGCGGTACCTCGTCGAAGTAGATGATTTTATTTTCATTATAGGACACATTTCCATTGAGGCTGAAGAATACCTCTCCGATATACTGCTTATAGCCGGTTTGAAATTCAATGCCCTGGCTTTCCATTTCACCGATGTTTTCATCAGGAAGGGCCAGTCCTGTATAGCCCGGGATGGAGGCTTGTCTTGTTCCTAGAATATTGGAGGTTTTGGTTTTGTAAACATCAATCTCAAAAGTGACTTTATTGTCCAGTAATCCGGCCTCTAATCCCAAGTCAGTTGTTTCGCTGACTTCCCAGGTGATGTTGGGATTTGGGGTAGAAGTAGCCTGGATGCCACGTACATCTGCACCGTTGATTACCCAACCGGTACCGTAACCGAATGCTCCAATGTATTGGAAGGGATTTACCCTGTCATTCCCCAGCTGGCCCCAAGAACCTCTGAACTTAAGGTTGCTAAATCCACTGGAGGCCATAAAGGGTTCGTTGCTGATTACCCAGCCCGCAGATACTCCCGGGAAGAAGCCCCAGCGAGTTTCTTTGGGGAAAATGGGGGAGCCGTCATAGCGGAAGTTGAAGCCCAAAAGGTATTTGTTGCTAAAATCGTAACGGACACGGCCAAAGTAATTCTGTCTGGCGGATTCACTGGCACTTCCATTATTGTTCCAGTTGCTACGGTCCGTACTCCCTGCAAACAACTGGTCGATCTGTGGAGAATCATACCCTAGGCGTTGGGCCCAGAAGTAGTTGTCCTTGTATTCCATTTGTTCATAGGCCAAGAAAGCACTGATATTATGGACATCGTTGATGGTTGTTTCATAGCCTAATCGGGAATTCAGCGTTACCCTGGTACTTTGGCTAAAGTCTTCCCGCAAGCCGATGTCCTCCACGATACGGGAGGTTCTTTTTACTATTTCACCGGCTGAGTTTTTCTCGAAATATTCCCAGGTGTAATTGAAGCTCTTGTTGTAGTTGGCAGTTTTGACGATGGAGGCAAAACCCTGCAGTGACAGCCCTTTGAGAAAGGGCATCGTGTATTTGTACCTAAAAGTGCCGCTGGCTACGTCAGCGGTGTATTTTCTGTACCCCGGGCTTCTAAGCCTGGCAGCAGGGTTAAGGTGGGACCAACCTTGACCAGGGTATCGGAAATCCCCGTCGATATAAGCCTCTTGAAGTGGACTGGTGGAGGCAAAATAGCCGATTTCTCCACCTGCTCCCCCCTGAGGTGTTTGGGTGTATTTTTCTCTAAAAGAGAGGTCAATGCCTACTTCCAGGTCATCAGTAACGGTCACGTCCAGATTGGCACGCACGTTATACTGCTTGAGCTTGGAAATATCGTCCCCGCGCAAAATGGCCCCTTGTGAAGTGGTCCCTAATGAGGCAAAGTACTTGATCTTTTCGGTACCGCCCCGCATGGACAGTGAATGTCTGGATTGGGGAGCCGGCCCATCCACCAATGCGGCATACCAATCTTCTTGCCTTCTGTCCCCACTTCTAAAGGCTTCAATCAGTTCATCCGGGAAATCAGGACTGGTACCGTCCAATGCACGGCTGGCATTAAGGATACCCATATATTCAAAGGCATCAGCTGATTTTGTCCTCATGGTAGGCGACTGGAAAGATTGGGTGGAGCTCAGGTTGAATGAAGGTTTGCCCGTTTTTCCCCTTTTGGTGGTAACAAGGATTACCCCACCGGCAGACTGGGCACCATAGATCGCCGCCGATGCATCCTTTAGGACAGAAATGGATTCAATATCATTTGGATCAAGTCTGTTCAGACCATCGGGATCAGCGTTGGCCACTCCGTCGATTACAATCAGGGCGGAGTTGTTACGGTAGGTGTTAAAGCCCCTAACCATGATTTGGGCATCATCAAAACCTGGTGCAGCGCTTCTTTGGTTGACGTAAAGCCCGGCCATTCGGCCGGCCAAAGAATTGGATAGAGAGGCTGCGGTGGACTTCTTCAAGGTTTCCCCAGAAGTTTGGACCACTGCATTGGTAACTTCAGATTTTTTCTGGGTACCATAGCCGACCACTACGACCTCATCCAATTGGTCAGTAGCCAGTTTAAGCTGGACATTGATGCTGGTCCGGTTATTTATGGTGATTTCCTGGGTTTCGTAGCCGATATAGGAAAAAACGAGGATACCATTTTCGTCATCCGCCGTTATGGAATACTTTCCATCTCCATCGGTAATGGATACGTTGTTCGTTCCTTTCTCTACGATTGTTGCTCCCGGTAGACTTAAGCCGTTTTCATCTACCACCGAACCGGAAATGCTTATCTTGGGGATAATACCGGAATGCTCATTTTTTGTTGTGCTGGATAATTCATGGGATTTTTTGTCATTGGCCAAAAGTGAGGAACATACCATAAAAGGAAGTATGAACCCATACATGCCACGCATGACCCCACGCCATTTGTGCGGTAATGGTTTACATTTCATATATTTGTATGGTTGGTTATTGTTAATAATTGACTAAGGTTTTAGCGAGCCTTCTTAGGCCGGTCCTCTACCAAAAGACCGGCCTTTTGTCTAAGAACTGTTTAGCTTTTTCATAGGTGATATTTGTTTTTGATTATAAGATGTAGGTATTGGCCTGACGGCTGGAAACTACAGCATGGATATTTAGCAAGACTTCCCCTTTCTGAGACCACTGTTTAAAACTGTATGATCGTCCTGAACAAATCTTTTATTTTTTCTCAATGTATGAATGTATAAACATATTGTAATTTAGTAAAAAAATATTTCAGGCAAAGTATTTTTTATGTTTTTGTTCTTTTAGTGTTGGTTATTATTTGGCCAGTGTTGGTTTTATCGTAAAATAATTTTTAAAAGGCCGCAGTTTGGAATGTTCTCTTGCATGGTTTTACATGCTAAGAATGTCGAATTACGCTTTTTATCAAATAGAAAAATGAGGCTGTATAGGGGTATAGGATTTCTGATCGCTTGCGATTACGTAATTCTATACATTATCTTGGGTAAAGTTCTCCCTTGAAATCTACTTATACCAAAAATCTACCCGCAATCAATCAAAGGGAGGTGACAAAGGGCTTAAGGTTTTTGCAAGTTTATTAGCTACAGTTTACATAAGGTCATAGTTTAAAATAATCACAAAAGGGTTTGTTACTTATGAGGAGAATCACCCATTTCAATGGTGGGTATTCCTCCTTTAATTAATTCAAGCTGCCGAAATCGCCATGGATTCAGTGGCTTTGCCGCTAAGCGTGGTAGTACAGATATATTTGTTGTTCCGGGAGGCATTTTTTTGGGATCTCTTTTAACCTAGAAGATTTAAAAAAGGAAAGATCAAATGGGGGCAATTTTTTTAAAAATCAGGGAGTAATTTCAGCGGTTTGGGTATTTATGATTAAAAGAATGCGGGAATTACCTCTTGGGTGATTTAAGGTGTAAAGTGGTACCTGTTCCAAAAGAAACACGGATAAATAAAGGGTATTATATAGATAGTGACGAAAAATTTTCTGCATTCATTTTCTACAGATCTAAGTGATTAGAACCAATATTATTATAAACCCATTTAATAACTTAATTATGAGAAAATTGCTTCGCCTTTTTTACATGGTAATCTTTTTACAGCTTGTTTCCTGTAGTATAGATCAAACAGTAAATGAATCCGAAAAAGAGGACATCGCAGATGCCAAAGGGGGGCAGTCTGTAAACAAACTGACCATTTCTGTTCCCTGTGAAGGGAATAGTTGGGTTTATGACAACCCAACTGCCACGAATAATATTATAGTTGCTGGTGGGATAAAAAACTGGACAGATTCCAATGATAAGATCCGGACCTATTTTTATGCAAAATCAACGGGAACCATTGATTTTGGGATTTTGGGAAAGTTCTCCGACGATACTATTTTAAAAGTTACGCTAAATGGGGTGACTCAAGAACATACTTTTCCTGCTTCTGCGAATTTCAAAAAACATTATGTCGGTTCCGTAGAAATTAGCCAAACTGGCTATTATTATGTGGAGCTGGAAGGGGGTTCTACCAACGGAAGCTCTTTTGGTGAAATCTCAAACATCTTGCTGGGCGACAATTCCTGGTCCTCAAACATTTCTTATGTGGAGTCATTTTATTGGGGAAGGCGAGGGCCATCTGTACATCTATCTTATACGGCGCCCACCAATAAAGACATTACCTGGTTTTACAATGAATTGACTGTTCCTGTAGGGAAAGATCCTGTTGGTTCTTATTTCATGGCGGATGGTTTTTCAGACGGTTATTTTGGCATGCAGGTAAATAGTGCCACAGAAAGGCGAATATTATTTTCTGTTTGGAGCGCATACGATACAAATGACCCTAATGAGGTTCCTGAAGAATATACGGTGGAGCTATTGGGATATGGTGATGGTGTTTATGTAGGGGAATTTGGTAATGAGGGCTCAGGCGGACAGAGTTCCATGATCTATCCGTGGGTGGCAGGCAATACCTATAGGTTTTTATTAAAAGGTGAATCTGTTGTAAACAATGCGACCGATTATACCGCCTATTTCTTTGCCCCTGAAGTCGGCGAGTGGAAGCTCATAGCCAGCTGGAGAAGACCGTATCCTGGAAGTGCTCATTTAACAGGTTTACACTCATTTTTGGAAAATTTTGATACTACCATGGGGGATGAGACCAGACAAGTAGAATATACCAATCAATGGGTTTATGATACCCAAGGGACATGGAGAGAGTTAACTACAGCATTGTTTACAACAGATGGTTCCGAAACGAGCGGCATCAGACTGGATTTTGATGGAGGAATTGGGGCCAGCCCTAATAGTTTTTATTTGAGGAATGGTGGTTTTTTCAGTGACAATGAAGTGCCCAATACCTCCTTTACCAGATCCGCTAGCGGAACGGCTCCGATTATTGATTTTTCGCAATTAGAAGTGCCCACTCTTCCCGCAGAGCCAACAATTTTGGACAGAACAGCTTGGTCAGTGGTCGGTTACAGCACGCAGGAAGACCAAGGAGGGGAAGGAAGCACGGGAAGAGCCGCGGACATTCTAGATGGTGATGTAAATACCTACTGGCATTCCTGCTGGAGCGGAAGTTGTGTGGCATCCTACCCTCACCAGATAACTGTGGACATGGGGCAGAATAATGATTTTGATGGATTTAGGTTTGTTCAAAGACAGTCACTTATCAGGTCGGTAAAAGAGGTGGAAATACTGGTCAGTCATGATAATTCGGGCTGGGCAAGCTTAGGTGATTTTGTTTTACAAAAAACGGCTTCACCACAGGATATTGATTTTCCTGTCACACAAAATTACAGGTACTTTAAATTTATCGCCAAATCATCCTATGATGGTACCGAGAATGCGTCAATGGCGGAAATAATGCCATTTACCCGTTAGAGATGAAATGTTGATAATAAATAAGTGTTTTCTAAAGCAGCGCGTAATTTAATAGGTGTATCCGCAATGATACATATAATCAAATCTTATAAGGTTCTTATTGTTTTTCTGTTCTTTTATTCAGGTATTGTTTTGTTCTTGGTGGTCTTCATGAATGCTGTGCATTTCCATTGATGAAAAGAACCATCCCGAAAGCTTTCGGGACTAGGCCATGGAGCATCCCGTGCAGTGGTCGGGACAGGTCCTTCAAATTGAGTAAATTCGTTTTGGATTACAATCAGTTTATCTCAATTTGATTTTGTGACATTTGCTGTAGGCTAAACCTGTCCCAAAACCGAATGCTCCAAAGGCCTTCAGAAGGATTTCTGTTAAGCATTTTGTTCTACTAATGACTCCTTCAAATCACTGATAGTCAGGTGATTTAATGGGTTTTGTTGATTGAAAAGAGCAAATAGTTATTTGTAGTAAATTGTGAATAGTATATGATTCGCCTACTATGAGAACCTATCGGTTTATCATAGTGGGCGAATCACTCATTTCAAGCTTCAGTATTCCACCTTTTATAAGCTCTTTTTGAGGAAAACGCCATGTGTTCAGTTTTTTTCCGTTTATGGCCGCAGAACGGATATATTTGTTTTCCCTGGAAGCATTTTCTGCTTTGATGACAAAGGTTTTGCCCCCATAGTAGTTGTCGCTCAGATGGAGGGTTACCTTTTCGAATCGGGGACTTCCCAATTCATAATAAGGACTTGATGAAGCTCCCCCATCCATCTGAAACAGCCCTAATGTGCTCATGACATACCAGGCACTCATTTGGCCCTGGTCCTCATCACCCGGGTAGGCATCCCTTGGTCCCATGCCGTAGTACTTCTCCTGAATGGCCCTGGTCCATTTTTGGGTAAGCCAAGGAGCATCTGCATAGTTGAATAAGTAGGAAGACTGCATATTGGGCTGATTGCCGTGATTAATGGGATATTTGGAAAAGTTGTCTCCCAAAGCATTGAAGTTTACTTTTTGGGATTCCTCCATCGCCTCGTTTAAGCGGGTGATGAAGCGTTCTTTTCCAATGCCTTCCACTAATCCGTGGACATTATGCGGGACAAACCAACTGAATTGCCATGCGTTTCCTTCCACAAACCCGGGGGTGTGATAGGGATCATAAGGTTCCACCCATGTGCCGTCGGAATTTTTAGGCCTCATAAACCCGGTGTTCTTGTCAAAGATATTACGCCAGTTGTCTGAACGGTTCATAAACGTTTTATAATCCTCCTCTTTTCCCAAGGTCTTGGCTGCCTGCGCCAGGCACCAGTCGTCAAAGGCATATTCCAGGGTGTTGGATATATAGCTCTGATAGACTTTTGTTTGCCTGGGTACATACCCGTATTTCAAGTAATCTTCGAGGCTTTCATTTCCCACACGTCCTCCGCCAGGGTGTGAGGCCTGAGGAAGTTCGGTCTGTGCTTTGTACATGGCTTGATAGGCTTTTTCGAAATCAAAATCTCTGATTCCTGCATTCCAGGCCCCTACAATCCAGGGAATGCCATGTTCAGCAACCATGACACTGGTATATTCTCCCGCGAAAATACCTTTTGATAACCATCCTCCCTTATCATAAAATTCGATTAAACTTTTCGCCTGCATGGAAGAAAATTCAGGCGCAATGAGCTGGAAGAGCTGCTGGACATTCCAGAAGGTGTTCCAGAATTCCCCGGAGCAAAGCCTTTGATTTGGGTCCTGAAAGGTCTGGATATTTTCGTTCATGTCTACCCATTGGCCATTTACATCTCCCCAAGCCACCCTGCCGGACAATGCACGGTAAAGGTTGGTGTAAAATTTCACTTTTTGTAAATAGTCGCTGGATTCTATCTCTATCCTTCCCAAATAGTCATTCCAGTGATTTTTTTGGTTCTGAATCACCTTTTCAAAATCCCAATCAAAAGGTTCGGTGATTTCTTTTCCCAGATTCAGCCAGGCATTTTCAATACTCACCATGGAGATAGCACTTCTTACCAAGATGGTATCGTTTTTCTCGGTTTTAAAGTTGATAAAGGCTCCGGTAGATCCAGAACCTGAAATTTCCTGCACGTCCTGTACAATGGATTGGAAGGTGCTGCCATGGCCCAATTTTTCGAAGCTGTCCGCTTTGTCCAGCCATCCGCCCATACTTTCGAAAGGCTTGTTGAACTCGAGGACAAAATAGAGTTTATAATCCTGGCTAAGGACGTATCCTGTTTTGTCACAAATATGATGGACATAGCCTTCTATCTTCTGGTCTCCGACACGGGTTATTTTTGTTTCTGCATTTTTATAAGCGTATTCAGCGTTTGGAAAAGCATCAATCAAAACTCGGGAAGATTCCGATTTGGGAAAAATATACCGCTGCAAACCGGCCCTTGTCGTGGCAGTGAGGTCTACATGAATATTGTAATCTGTTAAGTCTACACTGTACTGGCCGATTTCCGCTTTTTCAGTTGGTTTATTGATTCGGGAACGGTAACCAAGGTCAGGGTGGTGCTCAGGCCCCGGTTGGGTTTGTAAGTTGCCAGTTGTAGGCATCATCAGAAAGCCAGCTACAGTCCATTCCTGGCTGTGATTGAATCCAGAGAGGTTTTCGATCTGGTATTCATAACCGGCTTTCCATACGGAGGCTTCATTGTTTGGACTTAGCTGTACCATAGGCATAGGGAGTCTTGGGCCTGGAGTAATCATCCAGCGGGAACCACTGGTGCCCATAAATTGGTCCACATAATCAGCAGGCGTCACTAAAGGCTGAGGGTGGCGTTCCAATTGGGATTCGTGATGAAGTTTTCCATCTATAAATACCTGAACAGAGGACATGGTTTTCTTATCGACCGCGGGGAATTCAAATTCCAGAATGGAATGCCCTTCTTCCAAAAGCAAATCCTTTTTTATCCCATCGACGATGGCCCGGGCAGCTGTTTTTTTACCTGTGTGACGGATTTCCACCTGAAGGGGAAGGCTGGTACCTGTTTCAGTTTTGAGTTCCTTTTCGGCAAACTGGACAGCGTGAATCAAGGTTTTGCCCGGTGCTTTTATTTTAAGCTCCTTTGGTCCATAGAAATTAATGGCGTCGAAGGTAGACCAGTTACCGGTCATGTTTTGAAAGGTCACTTCATTGATGCCTTTTTTTAAAATGGAAACAGGCATTGTAAATGAAATCTGCTGTGGGCTTTCTTGCACATTTTCGGGTGACTGTGATAATCCCTTCTCTAGTTGGTGGTCAAAGTTTTTTCCGTTTACCGTGCATCGGAACAGAGGTGCTTGAATGGAATTGACCGCCAGAATATCGATATGGACGGTGCAGCTACCAGATAGTGGAAGTTCGGTTATATTGAAATAGATAGGCAACTGACTCAAAGCCAGCCCTGCCCAATAGCCATAACCAGCAAATCCATCTTTTGGACCGGGCAGTAGGTAGGGAAAGTCTTGCTCAGGCGATGACTCACCCACTACATAATAGCGGGCTGAGCCTCCAAAGCCCTCCGGTACAAAATCCTGGAAATGATTTGGAGAGAGGGCAAATTCAAGGGATGAACTGTCCTTCAGTCCGATATTCCAAAGCAGTTGTTGATCAGAAGTCTGGGCGATGGCCTTAATGGCAAATGTGCTGATAAAAAGGAGAAGTATATTGTAGAAAAATTGTTTCATTAGATTTATGGTAAAGGTGATAGGTCCCAATGGAACCAATTAGGTTGAATCATTTCAAATATAGTTCAAAATGAATCAAATGTACCTATGTTTATACATTTTAAAATTGTTTTACTATATCATAGGCCTTTAATGGGTTTGCAGGTGAAAAAATCGCTTTTCGTAGCATTACTAATGCAATTACATTACCTTGTACATGTTTTTTAAAATTTAATATTTTGATGATTTTTTTATTATGACCAAAACGGGACATTAAAAATGGATTATGTTAAGTGCAATCACCAATAAAGAACTCCTTTTGAGAATTTCGGAATCTGCCGATAAGAAGGCCTTCGGTGAACTTTTTAGAAGATATCATTCCAAACTGGTTTCTTTTGCACTTTGTTATTTGTCCAGTTATGAGGAGGCAGAAGATGCGGTTTCGGAAGTTTTTATAAAGCTGCTGAAAAAGCATTCCACTTTGAAGAACATTGAAAACTTTGAAGGCTATATCTATTTTTCGGTTAAGAACCAGTGTCTGAACCAACTCAAGAAGGACCTGAGAAAACACCAACTTTTCACTCCCATAGATTTTGAAGATGTCAAAACCGGTGAGTATACCCAGCCTTTAGAGGAGCTGTTGACCAAAGAACTTAGAACTGTCATTACTGAAATTGTGGAGAAATTGCCACACAAAAGAAAGCTCGTGTTCAAAATGATCAAAGATGAGGGCTTGAAAATCAGTGAAGTGGCCAAGTTGTTGGACATAGCGGACAAGACCGTGAAAAAGCATCTGGAACTGGCCGTTAAGGATCTGAGGCTGGGGATCACGGATTATCTCTCTTCCAAGGACGAAGCGACCAAAATCATCCCGCTCAACAGAAAAGCCAATATGGTCTGGCTGGCCTTATTCCTCACCGAAGTGAGGATTGGGGAGGGTGTTTGATTTTAAAGGCTTAAGATAGGGAGTCCACGAATCCACCACGGCGGACAAGTTTACACGGATTTACACGAATTTTTTTGAGACCTTGAAATTCTCAATAAAGTGTTCTACTAGCAGAAAAGCGGCTAATGTATTTTTTGCTCTATATGAAGTCATGGGGCCAAACGTTCTTATGAACAATAGCCTGAACAAAATCCGTCTAGGATTATGTAAACGTGTAGGTTAATCCGCCTTGCAGGTATTGGGCGTTAAGAAATTAAAGAAGTGGGCAAGCAAGAAGGCAGGCTTGTTTGACGAAATGCTGATCAAAAAGGTGATTGGCAGCTTAGCAGGAGGAGTTTGCCTGCATGAGGGAGGGCTTTAATTTTAGGCAAATACATGCATAGCGGCGGGGTTTTTTGGTTACTTTTTTGACCTGAAGCAAAAAAGTAACAAAGTATGAATTGATTATTATGGTGATATTTTGCTAACACAATCAAATCCGGTATTCAATATAAATCATATAGAGAAAATTTTTCAAAAAAACTTCACTACCCATTACGCCTTTTCCTTTTTAGGATTGTCTTTATAATGTGAGCACAGATGAAAACCATATTGACAAGCTATTGACGGACTGGCTTTCTGGCAATGCCAGCGAGGAGGAAAAGGAAAGCATCAAGCAATGGGCTGCGGATAGTGAGCAGAACCTGGCCTTGTTGGAAACTTTACAAAAGGCTTGGGCTGAGAAAAGCCCTGAACCTGTCTTGGTAAATGCAGATGAAAAAATCAACACGATTTGGGAAGCAGGTATGGGGGAAAAGGCCCGCGTAATCTCCCCATGGAAAGCCATTTGGAAGTATGCTGCGGCCATTCTGATCCTGATCGGCGTTTCCGGCAGTCTTTACTATTATCTCCATTCTTCCGAAACCTTACCCACAGAAATCATTCAGGCAACTTATGTAATAAGGGAAAATCCATCCGGGCAAAAAACAAAACTGTTCCTGCCTGATGGCTCGGTGGCCTATATGAACAGTGCCTCCCAGATAAAATTCCGGGAAGGATTCTCCGGAAATGAAAGGAGGGTGCTGCTAAGCGGAGAGGCCTATTTTGAAGTGGTGAAAAATAAAGAAAAACCCTTTGTGGTGGAAAGCCAAGGGCTGGAAACCGTTGCCTTGGGCACAGCTTTTAATGTGAATGCCTATGAAGGCCAAGACGAATTGAGCGTGTCCCTGATAGAAGGGAAAGTGGAGGTCCGGCAGATAGGGCAATCCAATAAGCGCTTGATATTAAATCCCGGAAGGGAGGCGAACTTGGTGCAATCCACCAACCACTTTCAAGAAAGGCCTTTTGACCCGCTGGAGGTGATCGGATGGAAAGAGGGCAAACTCAGCTTTAGAAATGCCAGCTTTGATCAGGTAAAGTTAAAACTTGAAAGGTGGTTTGGGGTGCAGATCGATGTGCATGGTGAGATCCCTAAAGATTGGCATTTGACCACGGTGTACGATGGTCAGACATTGAAGAATATATTAACCGATTTACAATACGCTAAACACTTTACTTATGAGATAAAAGAAGACAGCATAAACATCCAATTCTAAAAAAACAGAATCAGCAGGATGGCGCCCCGCTGATTCTGGGCCGGTTTAACCAAAGGTTTGGTCGCTTATTGGTTAAACCTATCAAAATACTAGTCAGTACTTTAACAACCCAAAATTATGGAAAAAAAACCTTTACTACTAATTCTGAAAATGACAAAATATACCCTATATGGTTTTTTGTTTCAGATGCTACTATTAAACGTGGTACTCGCCCACAAAATTGAAGCCCAAAAAATCGATGAAGTTTATGTGAGTGTTTCCTTTGAAAAGGAAAAGTTGATCAATGTGCTCAAGGAAATCGAGAGGCAATCAGATTTTCATTTTACGTTACAAGAGAAGGAAAATTACTTGAGGGAGAGGATCTCAGTTGATTATTCCAAGGTGTCTGTTGAAAAGCTATTATTAGACATCAGCCGACAGACAGGGCTGAGCTTTCAACAGGTCAATAATAATATTTCCCTTCGGAAATTTAGGCCTGAGAGCTCCAAAAAGTCCCTTGAACCGATCCGATTAGAAATAATTGGGAAAGTTTTGTCTGGTGGGGATGGTATGCCACTACCGGGGGTAACAGTGAAGGTAAAGGGAACTCAAACTGGATCAATAACCGACATAGAGGGGAGATACCATGTAAAAGCGGACCCTTACGACACCTTGCTGTTTTCATTTATAGGCTTTGAGACACATAGTGAGCCTATTGAAAATAGGGTGGAGATTAATGTGACCTTGGAAGAGTCAGCTTTGGGGATGAAGGAGGTGGTGGTTACCGCCCTTGGGATCAAAAAGGACAAGGCCAAACTTGGTTATGCTATCCAAGAAGTAAAAGGAGATGTGTTGACCAAAGCTAGAGATGCCAATGCCATGGGAAGTCTCACAGGCAGGGTCGCTGGTTTACAAATTTCAAACACCCCTGATTTATTTGGAGATCCTAAAATAAGGTTAAGAGGCAAACAACCTCTAATAGTAGTGGATGGTGTCCCTATTAATTCAGATTCATGGAACCTCAGCCCAGACGATATTGAATCAATTTCTGTCCTAAAAGGTCCAACAGCAGCAGCCTTATACGGATCAAGGGGACGTGATGGTGCTATACAGATAACCACAAAACGAGGAGCTTCGAATGGTAATCCATTTACAGTAGAAATTAATTCCAGTACCCAATTCCAAAATGGTTTCATTGCTATTCCTGATGTTCAGCATGTATATGGACCAGGAAACTATGGGAAATACGCATTCGGTGATGGCCCACGAGGTGAAGGCGGAATAAATTATTACGATTATAACATCTGGGGGCCTAAATTAAATGGCCAACTTATTCCTCAATGGGATTCACCAATAGATCCAGAAACGGGTAAAAGAATTGCTACTCCCTTTTTACCTAAAGGAAAAGACAACCTGACCAACTTTATGAGAGAAGGATTACTCAACACCAATAACGTAACCGTAGCTTCCAACCATGACAAAGGAAATATCCGTTTTTCTTTATCGAACACTTACCAAAAAGGTTTGGTGCCCAATACCGATTTAAAGACCTATAACTTTAATCTATCCGGTTTACAGAAGCTGGGTGAAAAAGTTTGGGTTGATGCCAACATCAATTATAACAGGCAGGAAACCGACAATTACCCCAACGTAAACTACGGTCCAAGAAGTTTTATTTATAATCTTTTAATCTGGCAGGGATCCCATTATGATGTAAGAGACTTACAAGACTATTGGCTTCCAGGACAAGAAGGAATCCAACAAAAAAATGTCGAATACTTCCAATACAACAACCCGTACTTTGTTGCCTACGAACAGACTAGAGGATATTACAAGGATGACATGTATGGCTACTTAAGGTTAAATTTTGACATTACGGAAAATTTAAAAGCCCATATAAGAAACTATACTAGTTTCACCTACCTCAACCGCCAAAACAAGTATCCACTTTCAACGATGGAATACAGACCATGGACTTATGTTGGTGGCTTTGAGGAGACTTATGACAAATATTTAGAGAATAATATAGATTTTCTTATCAGTTACCAAAAGCAGCTTTCCCAGAACTTTGAAATCAGTGCTACTGGAGGAAGTAACTTTAGGTATTTAAATTCGGAAAATTTATATGCAAGAACTGATGGTGGACTTAATGTTCCAGGGGTATATACCCTTCAAAATTCTGTTCTTCCTTTCTCCCCTACCAACTTTAAAAGCCATAAACAGGTATTAAGTTTCTATGGAACATTAGATTTAAACTACAAGTCGTTCTTATTTCTAGGAATGACAGGAAGGTGGGATAAATCCAGTTCTTTGCCAATAAGTAAGAATGCATATTTCTATCCTTCCATTTCAGGGAGTGTGCTTGTCAGTGAGATGATCAAACTGCCTAACCTGATCAGTATGGTGAAAGTAAGGGGCGCATATGCCAGCGTTGGTAGTGATCTTCCATTGTACAGTTACACCCCATTATATTCCCAAGGCTCGAAATGGAATGGTATGACACCATTACGTTTTACGGGTACTTTATATGATGCAAACCTTATAGAGCCTCCATTCAGTAATTCCTTTGAATGGGGAGCAGAATTTGGCTTTTTAAACAACAGAATATACTTGGATATTGCCAAGTTCAACACTGTTGATGGTCCCCAAGTATTTTCCCTACCCATATCAGAAGCCTCAGGGTTTGATCAACGCCAAGTGAGTGGCAGGGAGTTCGAACGTAAGGGATGGGAAGTTTCTTTGAACCTTGACTTGATCAAGAAAAAGAATTTTTCATGGAGCACGGCCATCAACTGGGCCACCATGCGGGAGTATCTCAAATCCGTGTATGGAGAGGAAGAAAAGCTTGGATATATCAAGGTTGGTGAACGTACCGACCAGTATTGGGGAACAGCATTTGAAAAATCACCTCAGGGAGAAGTGGTTTATAACGATAATGGATTTCCCAAAAATGATCCATATGCAAGATTCTTGGGATACATAAGGCCTGATTGGTTTGGAGGAATTACCAATACCTTCAGATATAAAAACATGACACTTTCGGCTTCTCTGGACGGGAGAGTAGGAGGAACCATATTTAACAATATAGAATATAATTTGTGGCGGTCAGGACGTCACCCAGACTCTGTAACTCCTGAGAGGGAAGACGCAGTTGAGAGAGGAGAAAAGACGATGGTTGGGCCTGGCGTTATAGTGACAGGTGGAGAAATCAACTATGATGGTGAAGGAAATATTATATCTGACACCAGGGAGTTTGCTCCTAATACCACTGCTTTATTTTACCAGGATTGGGCTAGAAGTTTCTATCCCAAAACAGAGAATATGGTCATGAAAAAGGCCTTCCTAAAACTAAGAGAAGTTGTGTTTACCTATTCAGTGCCAGCGCCATTGTTAAAAAGAACGCCTTTGCAAAGAGCAGATATTTCCTTAATCGGGAGGAACTTATTCTATTGGGCCAGTACTCCATTTGTTGATTTAGACCAATATACCAACGATGAGTCGGGCTCTAACTTACAAACTCCTTCAGTTAGAAGCTACGGGTTTAATATCAATGCCACTTTCTAATTCCAGACCATTATGAAATACATAAAATCATATATACTACTTATCTCAGTTATACTGATATGGGGATGCGAATCCTGGGATGATTTGCAGGTTAATCCCAATGCCCCTTCACAAGCTACGCCTTCAACCATATTCACAGGAATATTGGTGGATCTTGACCCTGTCGCCTGGGACTACACCATGCGCCACAATCAGTTCTTTTGTATAAATGAATCTTATTATGGCAACCAAAATTTTCTTTGGACTAGAACTTCCTTAAAATACGACGTCATACGAAATATTGAGAAGATGGAAGAGGAGACCCTAAGACTAAGTGGTCCGACATTAAACCCTTATCTTGGCTTGGCAAAATTCCTCAAAGCCTACTTCCTTATTGACATGACCAGACGGGTTGGAGATATTCCGCTATCAGAGGCCCTGAAAGCTGATGAAGGAATCTTCACACCAAAATACGATTCTCAAAAGCAAGTTTACCTTGAGGCACTAAATCTTTTGGAAAAGGCAAACGATGAAATTACTGAAATCCTAATTGATAATCCCAGCGCTACTGTAAACGGAGACATTTATTTAAATGGGTCCGTTCAGTCCTGGCAAAAAACAATTAATTCCTATACGTTAAGGGTATTGATCAGTTTAAGCCATAAAGAGAGCGATCCAGATTTAAAAATAAGTGAAAGATTTTCAGCAATTGTAAATTCACCTGAAAAATACCCCCTTATTTCATCTAATGATGAAAGCTTAAAGGCTACTTGGGTCGACAATAATCTCAACACTTATCCACTCTTCCGTCCCGGATCTGGCGCGGGAAATTCCCAGCAAAGATTTCCTATATCTATGACTTATTTGGATATACTAACTGAGTTAAAGGATCCAAGGACCTTTGTTGTCGCTTCTCCCACACCAGAATCTGCTAATAGTGGAAATCCTGATTATGCTACTGATTTTTCATCATACCGAGGAGCCAACCCTGGAGCTTTACAAGCTGATATTTATATCCAGTCTGTTGAAGGGCAGCTATCCTCCTTTAATCCTGATCATTTCTACTCTCCCACAGGGGAGCAAACGTTCCTTCTGAGTTGGGCCGAAACAGAATTCTCAATCGCTGAGGCGATAAATAGAGGATGGATACCCGGAGATGCATCGCAACATTATCAAAGGGGCATTAGGGCAAGTATGTTACATTATGGAATACCTGAATCAAAAATTCAGGACTTTCTAAACAGTGAAAAGGTAGCTTATACTGGAGATAATCAAGAAGGTTTAACGCAAATTCTCCTGCAAAAATATGTCGCCTTTTTCCAAAACTCGGGATGGGAAGCATTTTACAATCAAAGAAGAACAGGAGTTCCCTCTTTTAAAGTGGGACCTGCTAATGAAAATGGAAATAAAATTCCTAAAAGATGGATGTACCCATTAAATGAGTTTCAGGTAAATGAACAAAACGTCTCCGATGCGATTAACAGACAATATAATGGATCTGATGATATCAACGCTGAGATGTGGTTAATAAAGTAAAAAACAGCCTCCTCTTTTGATTAAGAGGGGGCTATTATGACCATCAATTTCAATTCCATGAAAAAAAAGAAACTATTTATTTACATCCTTACAATTCTCTTAATAAACTTGGCATTTTATTCAAATGCCCAAACTTCTAGAGTAATAGTAGTGGGCTTTGACGGATTAGGATCATATGCTATTCCAAAAGCACACACGCCAACCATAGATTCACTCCTACAAAAAGGAGCTTATTCCTTAAAGACAAGAGCTGTACTACCAACATCTTCTGGGGTAAATTGGGCCTCTCATTTAATGGGAGCTGGACCGGAAGTACACGGCTACACCACATGGTATAGCAAAGAACCTGAAATAGCATCAGCGGACACCACGGAATTCGGCATGTTTCCTACCATTTTTTATCTATTGGATAAAACCTATCCAAATGCATACAAAGGTGCTGTTTATTCATGGAAGGGGCTTAACTCTTATTTTGAGGAGGAATTGACCGATTTCAGTGTGCACTGTGAGGGAGATAGCCTGACTACTGAAACGGCAATCCAAATTTGGACAAAAAACTCTCCCCAGTTTATGTTGGTGCATTTTGATGATATCGATCATGTAGGGCATGATATCGGCCACGCAACCCCTGAAATATACCGTCAGATTGAAAAGAATGATCAGTATCTCAATAAAATTTTATCCACCATCAGAAAGCTGGACCAGAAGGATGAAACAACGGTGATTTTGATCTCAGACCATGGTGGAATTGATGCAACCCATGGTGGCAAGTCGCCTGAAGAGGTGTTTGTACCCTGGGTGATTTCAGGACCAGGAATTAAAGAAAACTATAACATTAAAGGCCTGGTAATTAATTATGACACTTCTCCCACAATTGCAAAAATTTTAAATTTAACTATTCCCGATAGTTGGAGAGGTAGTTCAATTGATGAGGTATTTAAATAGCCCGTTTTTAAAAGTTTCAGAATAGGCAATGTAAGAGATGAGGTTTGTTTATTGGTGAGGAAGCGAGAATAGAGAGGATAGCTATCTTGAAGTGAAGTTTGAAGCCTCATCCAATGCAAGGAGGGAGGAAGCTTTAAACGTGTGCTGGAATGGATCTTCATGATAATACAACTATTTGGAACTCCGGACCGGGAATGGCCGGGCCAGAGTATTCCTTTCCTTATTTTCTGAAAAAAAGTAAGGCTGAGTAACCGGAGGTTGATTGCCAGTTTCAACCAAGGCCGGAATAATCAATTTGTAACAAGTCGAAAAAAATACACTCCTTGCATTTGAATATGATGGGTGTTAGGAGAAGAGAAAAAACTACAAGCAGTAATAAGCTGGCATGTTACATGGCCATAAGTTTATGGATATGCTGTTTTGTCCATCTATCCACATTCGCGCAGGGAGTGGAAGAATCAGCTGGCAGAAGGGAAGCATGGACTGAGCTTTATCTGTTCAAAGAGGTTTCACCGAAGTTTTCCGCTTTTGCCCTGTTTAATTCCTTGTTTCAGAAGGGAGTCGGTTCTTATGATAATTTTGTAGAGCTAGGGATGAAAACCACCTTTTCGCCCCATTTTTATCTGGAAGGTTATTTTAGACATGAAAGATATTGGGAAGAGGGGAGATGGTTGGTGGAGAACAGGCCTCAGCTGCGGTTTGGGACTAAGCTAAAAATTGGAAATTGGTCGCTTAGAAACCGGCTACGGTTTGAATACAGGATGTTGCCCGAGTCAGTCAAAAAAATCCGATACCGTACAGATTTTAGGTTTATTCCTCCCGAGTCGGTTAAGTTTTTGGGCTTTAGACCATTTTGTACAAGCGAGGTTTTTGTTTCCAAGGGCAAATTGGGAAGGACCAGAAATTACCTGGGTGTTTTTATGGCAGGGAACAGGCGTTTTGTCCCATGGTTGTACCTGGCCCATCAGGGGGATGAAGAACAGGGAGAGTGGAATTCCACTTATGTGTTTGGCGGGATGCTTTCGATAAAATTAAAGTGACCTGCTTCCTGGATACGGAGTGTGGTCAGCTCTCTGTACTATCAAGTTTGGTTAAATAATCTATGCTGAAGTTTTCCTGAAAATCTCCATTCCTATTTCTTTGACCAGTACAGTGCTTCCACTGTAGCCTTATTTTGATGTAATTGCCACAAACCCTCCTATTTACAACGACATTTTTTGCTGCCCATTCCAAACACTTTTTAAGAATATTTTAATTACCTTACACAATCCCTAAGTAAAAAAAGAAATAAAAGTGGGGACCTGGTAATAGTTTCCAGTGAAAATTGTCCTTTTATAAGGATGTTTGGAATACAGCTATAGCTTTTAAACCTAAAATAATCCTTTCATGAAAATCCAGGAGTTCAGTCCGAGCAATGAACAGGTCAATGATCTGTGGGAGCAGTTGATCCGGGGTGAAAAGCGTGGACTTGAAGGGATTTATAGGGTTTTTTCTAAAGAATTGTTTCTGTATGGTGTTTCCATTTTTGAGGACCAGGATTTTGTGCAGGATTGTATTCAGGATGTTTTTATAGAATTGTGGAAGTACCACAAAAACCTGCAGAGGGCGGATAATGTAAAGGTGTACCTGTTCAAGGCCCTGTCCTATAAAATGTTCAGGGAATCCAAGAAAAAGTCAAAACGATCCCAGGAAAGTTTGGATACGCTGTCTGAGCAGGTACTGGTGTCTCCTTCGATAGAGTCCCAGCTGATCGCCAGACAGGTGGAAGAAAGCCTACGGCATAAGATTGCCGGTCTGATGCAGAAGCTGCCGGAAAGGCAAAAAGAAGTGATTTATTACCTGTTTTTCGAAAACCTGTCCTATGAAGAGGTGTCCAAGATCATGGGGATCAATATCAAGTCGGTCTACACCCTGGCCTGGAAGGCCATTTCGGCCTTGAAGAAAAAGGTAGGGAAATTGATGGTGTGGATTATTCTTTTTATGTCTTTTTGATCAGTCCCGGAGTAGGCGGGAAAGGTTTTAAAAGTTGACGGTCAACGGACGACTGTCCACTGAGATTAAAGGTGCATAGGCGCAATTAAATAAGGATCAAACCTAGGGCGTAATTCGTACATTATCTTGGGTAGACTTCTCAATTGAAATCTATGGGTTTTGGCGGCAAGTGGTATGCTCTATTGCTATTAATCCGGCCAAAACATGAGCCTTTAGGGTACTTTAGCCTGGGGCTCCACCCCAGGCTAATATAAATTTGCCCCTTTGGGGCGGGCCCTCTCTCCACTGACTCTCAGGCTACAAGGAAAAATTATTTGTGTAGAACTCAGAGAAATCTACTTATGTCATTCCACTCCTTTACATTCAAAAAAATATTGACTTCGAATAGTTTTTAAATCGTTGTAAGTCAGGTATTTGATGGATTTTATTTAAGTTTTCTAAAAAAAAACTCCTTTAGGAAGGATAACTTTTGCTGGCTTGTGACACCTATAGATGAAAAGGAATTGTAATGAGTAAATCAAAATATACCATAGAGGATTTTGTTCTGGATACCGAATTCAAAAAATGGGTCCTGAAGCCGGATAATTATACCAATTCTCTTTGGCGTGATTTTTTGGAAAAATACCCGAATAAAAGTGAAGATATAAAGGCTGCCCGGGTTATTGTTCTCAACATGGCTTTTCGGTCAAAAGCTGTTTCAGAGGAAAGATTAGAGCAGACTTGGGAAAATATAGATAGGCAGGTTGGGAGTATTAAAACGGTTGAGGGTAAGGTGGTTCCCATAAATCAGGAGAGTGTGTTGAAAAGAACGAAGCAAAACAAGCATTTTTATGAGCACATCGGCTTTCTGTACAGGGTAGCGGCGGTGTTGATGCTTTCGTTGCTGATCGCTTTTATTGCTGCACGCCTAACCATGCATGAAGAAAAAGCCCTGCCCATTGTTGTCCAGAAAGAAGTCAAAGAGTACGTCGCACCTTTGGGTGTGAAATCCAACTTAATACTCAGTGACGGAAGTAGGGTAATCCTAAACTCCAATAGTAGCATCCGTTTTATAGAGGGCTTTGAGGATGATAAAAGGGTTATTGAGCTAAAGGGGGAGGCATTTTTTGATGTCGCGGAAGACAAAACCAGACCATTTATTGTAAATGCTGCCAACACCTCAACAAAAGCCTTGGGGACTTCTTTCAATATATCCGCTTATAAAAACGAGGATACTAGAATTTCACTGGTGACCGGAGTGGTAGAAGTGGAAGTGGAAGAAGAAAACATCCCGGGCCTAAGGCTGATTCCGGGGGAGGCCGTGAGCGTGGGGCAAGCGGAAAACCCTGTTAAGTATTTATTCAAAGAAGCGGAGGTCCTTTCTTGGACCAGAAAGACCATTTTCTTCGAAGATACCCCTATCAAAGAGGTGGTCAGGGTGCTTGAAAACTGGTACGGGGTTCATGTGGAATTAGCCAATGAGCCTTCTGAAAACTTTGGACTTTCCGGTGTCTTCAAAAATAAGAGCCTTGAAGACGTATTGGAAGGAATGCAGTATTCGGCAAGGATAGATTACGAAATCAAGGATAAAGATGTAACGATAACCTTTAAACAATAAGCCTATGAAAAAGATATAGGCCATAAGTGCTCCAACACTTATGACCTAATGAGTTTTCGGAATATGAAACGGCTATTTCACCATTCCGAAGTACGTTTATTCGACAATTGACATTACCCAATAAACATTTAAATATATGAAAAATAACCTACTAAAGCATGTGATTCACATGACCAAATTATTCATGTATGCATTTATCATCCAATGCTTTTCCATGAGCATGATCCTGGCTAAGGATGGGAATGCACAAATAAAAAACATTGAAGATATCCCTGTTTCCATTACTATTGATAACCTGGATGTCAAGTCTGCCTTCCTAAAGATAGAGAAGGCCACGGATTATAACTTTGTGTTTGCAGACAGGGAGCTGAAGGATTTGCCCCGGGTCACCCTAAGCAGCCAAGGAGGATCCCTGTACGAGGTACTGACAGAGATCGCCCGTCAAACCAACCTTTCTTTTAAACAGGTGGATGACAATATTCATGTAAAGCAAAAGGAGGTCCTTTCCCTTCCGCAGGAACAGGAGCTCGTAATACAAATAACCGGAACCGTTACAGATGAAAATGGACAGCCTATTCCTGGAGCTACGATACAAGTGCAGGGTACGAGTAAAGGAACTGTTACAGACTTTAATGGAAATTACAGTCTTGATGTGGACGAAGGTTCAACGTTGATTTTTAGTTTTTTGGGTTACGAAAAATACGTAGTGGAGGTGGGCAATCAAACCAAGATTGATGTGTCCATGGTGCCGGACGCCCAATCATTGGATGAGGTGGTCGTTGTAGGATATGGTACCCAGAAAAAAGTAAATGTGATTGGTTCCGTTTCCCAAATTTCCTCCGAGAGTATTGAAAACCGCCCCGTTCCCAATGCTACTCAGGCCCTTGCCGGACAGATGCCTGGAGTTACAGTGATTCAACGCTCCGGACGCCCTGGTGAAAGCAGCGGTTCCATTCGTGTAAGGGGGGTAGGGTCTTTTGGAGCTACTCCCAATGCCCTTGTGATCATAGATGGTATCCCTGGTACATTGGACGATATCAACCCTAATGATATCAAGTCAGTTTCGGTCTTAAAAGACGCCTCCTCTGCAGCAATTTACGGAGCAAGAGCTGCAAATGGTGTTATACTGGTTACCACAAAAAGTGGCAGTGAAAGCAAGTTGACGGTTAATTATAATGGCTATGTGGGCTTCAATGAAGCGACAGAATTGCCAGATTTGGCCAATTCTTGGGAATATGCAGCGCTCTATAATATTGCATCGGGAAGTAATAGCTACACTGAGGAGGATATTGAGAAATACCGTAACCAATCTGATCCGGATAATTATCCCAATACTCGTTTTCTGGATGAACTGTTTTCCAGAAAAGGCGTTCAGACGGGGCATACGGTCAGCCTCAACGGCGGTGGGGATATTCATAAATACTTTCTTTCTGCTGGATACCTTGGGCAACAGGGGATCATTGAGCGGAACAATTATAACCGGTACAACATTCGGTTGAACCTGGAAAGTGATCTCGGCAAAAGCCTCACCATGACAACAAGGTTGTTTGGTGCCTTTGAGGAGCGGAATGAGCCTCAGGCCACAGCCAATAAAGGAGGAGAGCTTTCAGATCAGTTGATCCAAAATGCGCTGCGTTATCCGGCGGTCTATTTGGGCCAGGCATCAAATGGAGATTTTGGCATTGGTCCTGAAAGTGGTGGTACCCCCGTCTCCTGGTTACAGTCTGCCTCTTACCTTAAAAACCCTGACTCTAGGATGGGCGTCAATATTAGGTTGGCTTGGACCCCGGTGAAGGGGCTGGTCTTAACAGGCATAGGCGGTTATAATTTTACCTTGTTAGAACAGCGTTCGTATTTGGCATCACAAAGACTTAATGATGATGTGTATCTTGCTCAGTCCTATTTGAACCAATACAGCAATAAACAGGTCTATAAAACCAGCCAGCTCTTAGCAGAGTATACCAAAGAAATCAATAACGGTACACTGGACTTTTTGGTAGGCTACTCTTTTGAAAACCAAGTCCTCAATTACTTTAACGGTTACCGTCAGGATTTCCCGAGCAACGACTATACCGTGCTAGGAATGGGAGGTGCTGACAATCAGCTTTCGGGCGGATATGACGATGAGTGGGCGATACAGTCTTTGTTTTCCAGATTGAAATATAACCACAACGAAAAGTACCTGTTTGAGGCCACTGTCCGCTATGACGGCTCTTCCAGGTTTCCAGAAAGCAACAAGTATGCACTCTTCCCTTCCATGGCCTTAGGCTGGAGACTTTCAGAAGAAGACTTTTTCCAAAACGTCAATTGGATTTCCGACCTAAAGGTGAAAGCTTCATGGGGGGTATTGGGTAACCAGAATATCGGAAATTATCCTTACCAGCGGGTTTTGCAATCTGAAAGAAACTATCCCATTGGCGGGGGCATTGCCACTGGGGCGGCTTATTCTACTTATAAAGATGCCAACATCAAATGGGAATCTACCACTACCACGGATGTTGGATTTGAGGCAGGTTTTCTGGAAGGAAAACTCACCCTTAATGCCTCCTATTTCAATAGGGCCACTACGGATATTCTGTTCCAGCCCTCTGCTAGTGTTTCATCCGTTTTGGGTGTCAGCATGAGTGAAACCAATACTGGAGAAGCTAAAAACTCAGGTTTTGAATTTGATTTGGGCTATCGAAATAGAAGTGGCGACTTTGAATATTCTTTTGCGGGAAATTTTTCCCTGATCAATAATGAAGTGGTGACCCTGGGACTAGGTAATGTGGAACAGCCTAATGACTTCGTTGGCAATGGTTCCAATTTGTTTATTGGCTACCCCATGGAAATGTACTATGGGTACCAATCAGACGGCGTATTTCTTAATCAAGAGGACATAGGTAATTGGGCAGATCAGACTGCTGTGAATCCTAATCCCCAGGCGGGAGATATCAGGTACAAGGATATCAGTGGACCGGACGGAGTGCCGGATGGAAAGGTAGATCCCACCTATGACCGGACCTATTTGGGAAGTCGTATCCCAAAATATACTTTTGGGTTCAATTTTGGTCTAAACTATAAGAGCTTTGACTTTTCGGTCTTGATGCAAGGAGCGGCGGGTGTCAATGGACTCCTGAACAATTATGCCGGTTGGGCCTTTTTCAACTTGGGTAATATCCAGAGATGGCAGATGGAAGGAAGGTTTGACCCGGATAATCCAGAGCGTTACCCAGACTATCCTCGCTTGGAAGTAATCACCAATAGTGGTACACCAAACACGGTGCTTTCTGATTTTTGGGTAATGAATGCCGCTTACCTTCGGGTGAAAAACCTTCAACTTGGCTATACACTGCCACAGGCAACTGTGGAAAGAATAGGGCTTCAAAAAGCCCGACTCTATCTGAGTGGAGAGAACCTTCTTTCCTTCAACTCCTACAGGCAAGGGTGGGATCCCGAAATCAATACTTCAGGGGCCTATTATCCCATCTTGGCAACATATACTTTAGGTGTAAATATTAAATTTTAAGACCATGGAATTTCCCCAAATAATACATAAAAAAATCAAAGGTGTTTTTAAGTCACAGGTGATTTTAAGCCTTTTTCTACTCTTGATGTTTTCTTGTGAGGATAAACTTTCCCAGTATCCATCAGATGCATTTGCCCAGGAAAACTTTTGGAGAACGGAATCAGACGCATTGATAGCATTGACCGGTATGTACCGTGGTGCCATTGAGTTTGGTACCCAAGTAGTGCCCAGTGATTGGTGGACTTATTGTGGGATTGTGTTTTTGGAATTGGCAACGGACAATGGTTATGATCGGCGCGGAGATAATTCTACCATTAATAGGCTGACCAATGGAACCTTGCTTCCCAATAACAATGTCATCAACGGTTATTGGCAAGGATCTTATAAAAGAATTGCGATCTGTAACGATTTTCTGGAGAATATAACGTCTGTAAACATGTCAGCCGAAAAAATCCAACGCATGGCTGCCGAGGCAAAATTTTTACGGGCTACCCAATATTTCTACATGTCTCAGTTTTGGGGCGCTGTGCCTTTGGTGACATCGACCTTGACTCCTGAAGAGGCAAACAACGTAGTGAAAGCGGAGAAATCGGCAATTGTGCAATTCGTTATCGACGAGCTTACCGCTGCTGTGCAGGACCTACCTGCTTATGGGGAGCTTAGGGCATCAGAAATGGGAAGGGCCAGCAAGCAGGCTGCGTTGGCATTTTTGGGTAGGATATACCTTAGTGAGAAGAGGTTTGCGGAGGCCTCTGCTGCTTACAAGCAAATCATTGATTTGGGGGATAATGAAATTGACCCTGATTATCAATCTTTGTTTAACCCCAAAGGAGAGAATAGCACGGAAAACATCTTTAGCTCACAGTTTGCTCCGGGGCAGGCACCAAATGCTTTGCCGCAACATACCTATCCTGCTATTTCAGGCGGTTGGCATTTTGTCAATCCTTTGGGCAGCTTGACCGATGCGTATGGTTTTGATGATGGAAGTCCCCTTTCCTATGATGACCCCAGGTTCAATTATGATGATATGGGTGAAAACAGGGACCCAAGGTTCAGGTATAATTTCCTTTGGAACAACAGTACCTTTGGATCAAATGTCTATAACTGTCACCCAGATGCCACCAGCTCTGTGGACCAGCTGACTTACTCAAAGCAGGCTACCCGAAGCGGTTATGGTCTTAGAAAGTTTTTTGATGAATCCTTTACGGGCAACCTAAGGAATGATTATGGGGGAAACATCCCGATCATTCGCTATGCAGAAGTGTTGCTGAGTTACCTTGAAGCGGAATTGGAAGCAGGTAAGCCGATTACCCAAGAATTGCTGGATCTGACGATCAACGCGGTTCGTGGGCGAGCATCGGTCGGACTCCCTCCCATTCAAGAAACCAATGCGGAAGCCTTACGTCCGATACTGAGGAATGAAAGAAGAATAGAATTAGCTTTCGAAGGCATCCGTTTATGGGATATTTTTAGATGGGAGATTGGAGAGGAAGTGCTGGTTGGGGACTTTTGGGGAGCACCTTTCCCTGATTCAGAAAAGTATGCGACCACTTCCAAAAAGCTTGATCCGGATTTCAGGTGGTTTGTGACTTCCAAAAACTTCAGGCCCGGGGTAGATGACCATTGGCCCATTCCTGAGGCAGAGGTGAATATCAATCCTAATCTTGGACAGTAAGAAGTTTTTTGGATTTCATATGAAAAGAAGACATGCTGTTAAAGCTATTGCTTTAAGTTCCATTGTCCCACATGTTTTGCTGGGAGGAATGCCGGAGAAAAGGGGGAAAGTGATTCCTGTTGCTCTCTCCAATAAGAAAAGCTACGAAAGCCCTTGGCATTTCTGGCCTGACATGAAGTGGGTTGGGCCGGAGTTTTGGGGGAACAGGTTACAGGATTGGGAGATAAGGGATGGCAAAGCCACCTGTGTGGTACACGGCAATAATAGAACCCTATATACATTGTCCCATGAATTGGGAGATCAAACAGGTCATTTTGAGATCAGTGTTGCCCTGGAATGGTTAACAGGTGGAGCAAATTCAAGGGCGGGTGCCTATGTAGGTTTTCGGATAGGGGCGAAAGGGAAAATGGAGGACTATCGATCTGCCGCAGTATTTGGGCAAGGACTTGATGTTGGTGTCAGGGGAGATGGAAAGCTGTTTATTGGCGATAGGCAGGGGACGGAAAGCTTGCTATTAGACCAAACACTGAGGTTGAACTTAGCGGCCGAGCCAAAAGGAGGGTTTTATACTTTAAAATTGACTGTTTTCTCTGAAGAGGAAGAAATGCTGGCGGTGCATCAGGTTGAGGGGCTTGCTCCAGAGGCTGTATCAGGAGCTTTGGCCTTAGTATCTCATTTTCCTGATGACTCCAAGCAAGACAGTGAGAGACCATCTGTGGCGTTCTCTCATTGGGAATTAAAGGGACCAAAAGTCCTGCAGTTTGATAATCGGGAATTTGGGCCAATTTGTTTTGCGCAGTATACCTTGCATGAGAAGACGCTTAAATTGAATGCCCAGTTGACCCCAGTAGAAGCAATCTCAGGGCATAAGGTGTCCTTAAAAGTAAAAAACAAAGGAACATGGGAAACACTACAGGAAAGTACGGTGGATCCCATGGGAAGGGTGGCACAGTTTAGAGTAGAAAATTGGGAACATACCGAAGCGGTTTCCTATCAGGCTCATCTGGAGTTGCCTCTTTTAGAGCAAGTCAAGGTGTATACTTATGAGGGTACTATCGCTAGGGAACCTACAGATGTATCCCAAGTGAAAATGGCTGTTTTCAGCTGCAATGCAGATTATGGCTTTCCAGATGGGGAGGTAAGCGAGCACGTGTCCAAGCACCACGTGGACTTAGCTGTGTTCCTGGGTGATCAGTTTTATGAAAGTACGGGAGGTTTTGGGATACAAACCTCCCCTATAGAAAAAGCCTCCTTGGACTATCTCCGCAAGTGGTACATGTTTGGTTGGTCCTATCGAGATATATTCCGTCATATTCCCAGCGCCTTTATTCCAGATGACCATGATGTTTATCATGGAAATGTGTGGGGAGAAGGAGGTAAACATGCTCCCTCGGATGAGGGGTGGGGCTATGCAGCCCAAGATCAAGGCGGGTATAAAATGCCTCCGGCTTGGATAAATATGGTTCAAAGGACACAAACGGGGCATCTACCTGACCCTTATGATCCCAGTCCTGTCAAACAGGGGATTGGAACCTATTACACTGATTGGGTTTATGGAGGAATCAGCTTTGCGATTTTGGAGGATAGAAAGTTCAAGTCTGCCCCCAAAAATGTTCTCCCTGAAGATGCAAAAGTTACCAATGGTTTTATCCAAAATCGGGATTTTGATATAAAACAATACCATGATATTGAAGCACAGTTATTGGGAGAGAGACAGTTGGAATTTCTTGAAAACTGGACAGTAAATTGGCCCAAATCAGTACAGATGAAGGCAGTTTTGTCCCAAACCAACTTCTGTACCGTGGCCACCTTGCCTGAAGGGAGTATTATTGACAGTATTGTTCCCAAATTACCTATCCCAGCTCCAGGGGAATATGTATCAGGAGATGCCCCTACAACAGATATGGATTCTAATGGATGGCCTCAGAAAGGTAGAGATGAAGCCTTAAAGATAATCAGGAAATCCTTTGCCTTACACATTGCGGGTGACCAGCATTTGGCCAGTGTGGTGCATTATGGTGTAGATAATTTTGGCGATTGCGGTTATGCTTTTGCTGGACCAGCACTGAATAATCTTTTCCCCAGGAGATGGTGGCCTCCGTTGAGCGATAAGCATCAACCCCTGCCGGGAAAATCCAAGTATACCGGCAACTTTCATGATGGTTTCGGGAATAAGATGACCATACATGCCGTAGCCAACCCCTCCCAAAGTGGGAGAAAACCTGCCCTCATCTATGATCGGGCAACGGGATATGGGATAGTGACCTTTGATAAATCGGCCAGAACTATGACATTGGAATGTTGGCCTAGATATGTAGATCCCCAAAGAAATCCTGAAGGACAGTATGAGGGATGGCCTATTTTGGTTTCCCAAGATGATAATTACGCCAGAAAAGCCATAGGCTACCTTCCCTTACTGAAAATAGAAGGTAAAGCAGATCCCGTTTTGAAACTGGTTAATGAAGCCACTGGGCAGACCGAGTATTGCCTAAGGATCAAGGGGAATAGTTTTAGACCGAAGGTCTTTGAACAGGGGAGGTATACCGCTATAATTCAGGAGACGGAATCAGGTCAATCACAGACCTTAAAGGGCTTGGAACTGGCGGAGGATAAAGAAATATTCAGAACGGTTTCTTTCTGATGAATTATCATATCACTCGTAACCAATAATCAGCAGCAGATTGACTGTCTTGTTTGTCAATCTGCTGCTTGTTTGTTAAGGATACCTGCTTGATAAAGAACGGTCGGAGCTTTGTAAGAAGTCTTTAATTTTTCCGGGGACTGTAATCTTTTTACTAAGCCTACCCCAATTTCTCCTTAAAAAATGCGATTGTCCTTTCCCAGGCCAGTTTGGCAGCTTCCTCGTCATATCTTGGGGTGGTGTCGTTGTGGAAGCCATGGTTGGCATTGGGGTAGATATAGGCCTGATATTCTTTGTTGTGCTCTTTCAGCGCCTCCTCATAGGCCGGCCAGCCTTCATTGACCCGCTGGTCCAGTTCGCCATAATGGAGGAGCAAGGGGGCATTGATCTGGGGGACCAGCTCCAGGGGTGGCTGTCCACCATAAAAGGGAACGGCCGCTTTCAGTTCAGGGACTTTGACGGCCATCATATTGGAGATCCATCCGCCAAAGCAAAAACCGACTACGCCTACATTTCCCGTGCAGCCATCATGGTTTTTTAAATAGTCAAAGGCTGCGATAAAGTCTTCCAGCATTTCATCCCGGTCGCGCTGACGCTGGAGGGCCCTTCCGTCATCGTCATTGCCCGGATAGCCTCCCAAAGGGGAAAGGGCATCGGGGGAGATGCTGATAAAGCCGGCCATCGCCGCCCTTCTGCCAACATCTGCAATATGGGGATTGAGGCCCCTATTTTCATGGACCACCACGATGCCCGGAAGTTTTCCTTTGGCATCCTTGGGACGGGAAAGTTGGGCTTTGATCTCTCCGCCTCCTTTAGGGGAAGGGTAGCTGATGGTTTCGGTAGTGAGCTTTTCATTCTGGGCAGGGACTTGAATTTTGTCCTGATAGTTGGGCATAAGAAAGCTGGTAAGGGCTGTAAGGCTGATGCCGCCTACTGCATAAAGGGACAGCTTTTCCATAAAATCCCTTCGGTCCAACTTATTGTGGGCGTAGGCGTCGTAAAGGTCGAAGACTTCCTGCTTGATGTCCTTTTTAGTGAGTTTTTTCATGGTGGTTATGCTTTGGGAAAAGAATTCTTGCTATAAGTTAGGGGAAGGGGCAACGAATTACACGAATTTTCACTGATTTTTTGATGGTTTTTTTCGGCCATCCCTCTGACTGTGCCCCGCACAATCGTGGGGAGTGATAAGGATTGCATCCTTCGACGTTTGCTCAGGTTAAAAACCCGGACAAGCGTTGGGTTGGAATAAGTTTCTTCCTAGCAATGAAGGTTAAAAGCTCAATACTCAATACTTATATCTAATTACTGAAACCAGAAAAGTGTGCAGTATTGTCCACAGCTAAATACAGATGAACACGGATTGATTGTTTTGATTGATCATTTCTTGATAACATCCGTGTTTATCCTTTTTATCCGTGGAAAAGCCTAATGCCCTAAAAATTGAATGCTTATACGGCTTAGTTGTCCCGCTGATCCCGACATCTGTCGGGACGCGGGACGTACATAGTTGAACCCTTGGCTCCTTACAATGATATTTTATTTCACTAAATTTCAAATGGGCTTATTCTAAGAAAAAAAGTAGAAGAGAGTTGGGGATGGCAAATCCCCGGTATTTAAAGGTCCGGATTGCAAATCCGGACCAGCACACTCAATACTCAATACTCAATACTTTCAAAAAAAACGTCAATTTTTATAAGGTTTGCTCAAGTCCATCTCAATTTTCCGTCCAGCCACATCGGGATCAATATATTCCTTCAGCTGCCGGATAGAAATGACCTCATAATTATTTTCAGAC
>NZ_BAAHAP010000026.1:0-67978 GCF_054777495.1 Echinicola sediminis
GCTGTAGCCTAAATTATCCTGAGGATAAGCCTTTTCTCCATTTCTTTCCATTTATCCAAATAAAGCTTATTTATAGCGGTTGGTTTCTTTGGTTTAGTAAACTTTCTTTATCTTTTCCATCTGCTTATTTGCCTGTTATGGCTTATTAGCATGAGTATTATTAGGTTAGGTTAATGTGTTTTAAAAGGTAATTAATGTTATTAAAACAATTATTTTTGTATTTATTTGAAGTGGTTTTACCAAATAAATTTTATTTGTAATAAATTAGTAGCTAGTTTTAATCGATTATTTCAGGTAATTAATCATTTTGTGGGGATTTAGGCTTCTTGATTGCGGGAAGGTTACAGTTAGGTAAAGGTGATTTTTACCCATTTTGTCGGTTTTAGGGTAGTATTGATGGATCATTAGCCAAGTAGTTTAATAAATGTTACTATTTAGAAAGGAAGAGGAATTAGGTAGGTTAAACCTCTATGCTGTTGCCATCATTTTGATTGCTCTTATCATGGATAGTGTGGTGCTTTGGTTTGTGGAGGAGAAAATGGACATGGTGATTAAAAATACGGTCAATATCGTGATCATCCTTACCATGTTCACTGCTTATTTCCGAAAATTGGTTCATTTTTCTACCTTAACCATAATCAGTATTTATACCATCTATTTGAATAATGCGGTTTCGCTGATCTTGAGAGGGGATCCCAGCCTGTATCATTTTGAGGTCTATTTTTTAAAGATTGAATTGGTGATGGTTTTATTGATGATTGGTATCGGTCTGCTGACCAGTCCTGTTCATATGATCTATTCCTTGATTGTCAATTCAGGCTTTATCTTAATGTGTGTATTCTTGGGGCCAGAGGATTTTTCGTTGATCAAGTACCTGTTTTTTTTCTTGGTGATTACGGGAGCGGGCCTGATTGGGTGGAGGTTGTACGTTTATTTGGAAAAGATCAGAAGGGCAGCCAGTGAGGCGAAGGATAAGATCATGGAGCATAATGTGGAATTGATCGAAATCAACAAGCAGAAGGATCAATTGTTCCGGATCATTGGCCATGATATCCGTACGCCGTTGAGCCATATAGAGCTTTTGCTAAACGAGATGGACAGCGGGATGGAAAAGGAGGCTTTTGATGAGATGAAGGCATTGATGCTCAAGGCAGCAGAAAAGGGGAACAGTCTCCTACAGGATTTATTGGTCTGGGCAAAGGCACAGGCATCAGAGGCAAAGGCGGTGATGGAAAGCTGTTCTCCTTACCAGTTGAGCTTGGAGGAAATGGAATTTGTGGAAGGTTTGGCCAGCACGAAAGGCATAAAAGTGATCAATAATGTAGATCCTGAACTGAAGATCATCGCTGATGAAAACATGACCAGTACCATCATCAGGAATTTATTATCAAACGCCGTTAAATTTTCCTTCAGGAATTCCAGCATTAAAATAGAACTTTTGCTAAAGGCGGATGAGTACTGGTTGCAGGTAAAGGATGAAGGAGTAGGCATGAAGATGGGGCATGTTCAGGAGATTCTCAGAGAAGGAAAAGTGACTTCCATGCGCGGTACAGAAAAGGAAGAGGGAACGGGTTTTGGCATTATGATCTGCCAAAAGCTAGCAGAGCATCAAGGGGGGCGCATAGATATCTCCAGTGAATATGGCAAAGGGAGTATTTTCAGTTTGGTGCTGCCTGTGAGATAGAATTTTGTGTGCGTAGTTTTAGTAAGGCGAAAGGTTAAACCTTTTTTGGAAAATTGCCGTTACTTTAGCTTGAATTAATCAACCTAATTAGTTAAAATTTTAGTAAAGTGATAAGCAATCGATACAAATTACCCGTTATTATTCTCCTATTGTGCTTGGTTTCATGGGGAAAGGGGATGGCTCAGGCCGCCCTTGACGTTCCCGCCAATCCAGAAGATATCTCACCTCTTTTGATCGGGGAGCAGATTCCCAAGGCAGAGCTGAAAGATCCAGAAGGAAGTTTTCAATCTCTCCACGATATTGTCAAGGAGAAACCTACCGTGCTGATATTTTACCGGGGAGGATGGTGTCCCTATTGCAATAAGCATTTGGCCGAACTGCAGGCTGTTGAGCAGGATATTTTGGATCTGGGCTACCAAATTGTAGCTATCAGTCCTGATGCACCCGAACAGCTTAAAACCACCATGGATAAAAACGAGCTTACTTACAGGCTTTATTCTGACAATGACCTGAAAGTGACCAAAGCCTTTGGTCTGGCTTTTCAGGCTCCCAAGCGGTATAAGGAAATGCTTTTTAAAGCCTCAGAAGAAGCCAATCCAGGCGTTTTGCCAGTACCAGCGGTGTTTGTTTTGGACCAGAAGGGAACCATTGATTTTGAATATATCAATCCCAATTATAATAGCCGTATCAGCGGGGAGCTGCTAAAGGCCGCGGTGGAGGCCCTGGCCAAGTAAGCTAAAAGCACATTATAAATTTATCAAGGCCGCCTAATAAGCGGCTTTTTTTTTGATCACAGGTATAAGAAGGTCATGGTAAATTTGGAAGGGAAAGTCCACGAATATAGCTCCAGATTGATGGGCTAAAAGAAATTCATTTGATGGAATCATTGAGATGAACTTTAGTAAAAAAATAGGCGTATTTACCGGGGAAATCTATGGGAAAAGTGAATTTTAACCCGTTTCGGCTGTAATATTAACAAGCCTAGTTGAGCCTTTTAAAAAAACCTAACTCAATTAAGCCTTAAGCCTCCTGCTGACAAGTGGAGTGATTGGGAGTGGGTTTCTTTTGGGCTAGACCGTTAATCATCCATTGAAGAGAGGTACGGCTGCAAAGGATTTTTATTCCGCCACCATAACACTTTCCCTGTGCTCGAGGCCCCACTTGACCATGGCATCCAGGACCTCTTTGATCTTTCTTCCTGAGGGGGTAAGCTCATATTCCACGGTCACCGGAGTGGTGTCATAGACAGTTCTTTTCACAATACAGTTTAGTTCCAGTTCTTTTAGCTCTTTGGAGAGCATCCTGGGGGTGATTTTTGAGATGTCTCTTTCCAGCTCTTTAAAGCGCTTTTTGCCAAAGCATAAAGAGCCGATAATCGGCAGTTTCCATTTTCCACTGATCACATTCAAGGTGTCACGAACAGCAAGTACAAATTCGCCGGAACATAATTCAGGGCTGTGGGTTATAGTGTTTGTATCCATAAGTCAATGGGTTTGCTATACTATTGTATACTGGTATACTAAAGTATAGTAGTCACTTTTGTATAGCAAATATAGTTAGTTTTGTGAAGTTAAAAAAATGAAACCTAAAGATGATGAGCTTAATAGAAAACTTAACGTGGCGATATGCTACCAAGAAAATGAACGGTAAAGTGGTGCCAGAGGAAAAAGTCGATTATATCCTGGAAGCGGCGCGCTTGGCCCCGTCCTCGTCTGGACTACAGCCCTACAGGGTATTGGTGGTCACGGATCCTGAGATCAAAGAGAAAATTAAACCCATCGCTTGGGACCAAAGTCAGATTGTGGATGCTTCGCATATTTTGGTCTTTGCTTCATGGGACAATTATACAGAAGAAAAGATCCAGGAGGTTTTTCAAAAGACGCTTCAGGAACGAGGACTTCCTGAGGACCGAATGGATGATTACAAAGAAAGGCTTTGGGGCATGTACAGCCAGCTGACAGAGGATTGGCATGCAAACCATGCCGCCAAGCAGGCTTATATAGCCTTTGGGTTGGCCATCGCTGCCGCTGCTGAGCAAAAGGTGGATGCCACTCCCATGGAAGGTTTTGACAATGCAGCCTTGGACGAGCTTCTGGGCTTGAAGGAACTGGGCTTGAAAAGTGCCGTGATTTTACCTTTGGGCTATAGGGATGAGTCTGAGGATTGGCTGGTCAATATGAAAAAAGTGAGAACCCCAAAAGAGGAGTTTGTATTGGAAGGTTAAAAAAGGAGGATGCATGTTAAATAAAGAAAGAATCATTTATTGGTTAACCACCGGCTTGGTGGCCATTATGATGTTGTTTAGTGCCTTTGCTTACTTCACCAATCCCGAAGTTCAGGCTAGCTTTGTGAAATTGGGCTTTCCGGATTTCTTCAGGATAGAGTTGGGGGTGGCCAAGATACTGGGGGCCTTGGTGCTATTGATTCCGGGGATACCTCAGTTGGTAAAAACCGGCGCTTATGCAGGCTTTGCGATAGTATTTGTATCTGCATTTATAGCGCATTTGGCCATTGGAGACCCAATTGCGGTGTCATTGATGCCATTGGTGTTCTTGGTCGTTTTGTTGGTATCTCTTCGGTACCAGCAGAAGCAGGTAGCACCCATTCCAGCGAATTAAGTAATTGAAGGAATTGTCAAGTAGAAAAAGCTTCCACATAAGTGGGAGCTTTTTTTCTGCAATCAAACCGAATTTGGAGAAGCTTGAAATCGCTTAGCCGATCTCCTCCCCTATTCTATATTTGCTGGGATGTCCTGGTGGGCTCCTGATCTGTCTCCCCGTATTTCCACCACTTCATAGACCACATATTTGCTTGCACCTCTCCAAGGCAAGGTACCTAAATATTCCCTGTATCTAAGTTCTACGAATTTTCCACTGGCCCTTTCCAGCTTTTTAGCCACATCTTCACCCATCCCACTAAAGCGGAATTCATTGCTCTGCAGCGCCCCTGCGGTCGGACTTTGGAAGCCCTCCTGCACTAATCTGCCTTCCCAGGTTTTAAAGATAAAGCCCTTTCTTTCGTAATAGTTGAGGGTACCTCCTTTTACCCCTTCAGCAAAGACGAAAAAATACTTCCAATAAATAAATCCTGCGAGAAGTAGGACAACTGAAAAAATGGCAATTTTTACAAATTTGTTCATAATAAAAGGCGGTGTAAGCTCTCAAAGTTTTTAAAATCCTCTACCAATTTCACACAATTCACCGAATAGTGCAATGAATAGTTTCTGCATTTAGGGAAATCGGTTATTTGGCCATTCTTTGAACCTCCCCATGGCGGAAGCATTGCACCAGATGGTCGTTGACCAAGCCGGTGGCCTGCATATGGGCATAAATGGTGGTGCTTCCCAAAAATTTAAAGCCTCTTTCCTTCAGGTCTTTTGACAGTTTATCCGATTCGGGGGTGGTGGCCTTGACGTCCTCCATGCCTCTCACCTGGCCATTGATAGGTTTGCCGTCCACAAAACTCCAGATATAGCTGGTAAAGGTGCCCACATTGGCCTGGATTTCCATGAATCTGCGAGCATTGTTGATGGCCGCTTCGATTTTTAGCTTGTTGCGGATGATGCCGCTGTCCTGCATAAGTTCCTGGACCATGCTATCAGGAAAGTCGGCTATTTTTTTATAGTCAAAATCAGCAAAGGCCTTTCGGTACCCTTCCCTCTTTTTAAGAATGGTGGACCAGCTCAGTCCGGCTTGGGCACTTTCCAGCACCAAAAACTCAAAATGCGTCCGGTCACTGTACACCGGTACACCCCACTCAGTATCATGGTACTTGATGTATTCCTTGAAACCCAAGCACCAGGGGCAGCGGAATTTTTCGGTTTGATTGATGTGGTATTTTGACATAGGCGAAGTGTTGGATACCAAACATATCGTCAAGGCATCGGGCAATAATGGCCAAACCCAACCTTGAAAGTAAACTAAAAATACACAGTTTGGTTTAGGAATTCATGAAATACCTGAATTTACTTTCACGGTTTTTTCCAAAGAAAAATCCCGAGAGTTTAACCACAGAGGCCACAGTGTTTTTCTTTTATCAACGCTCCTTTCACCATACCGCTTGTTACGGAAAAAGCTCCGGTAGATGCCGGAGCTTTCCATTGGGCAACAATCATCTCCTATTTACTCTTATGCCAGAAAGTTTTGGGGGCTCTTATTCTCCTGCCGTGCCGTGGCTGAGTTGGGGAGCCAGTCGGTACAGGTGACTGTAGACGTCCTTGATGGGATCAAAGAAAGTCTGATACAGCTCATCCTTTTTCTTTTTTCCCATTTCTTTTTCGATATTCTGCCAGACTCCTTTTACATTGTCCAAGGGGGCAAAGCCCGCATAAGTTTCTGATACAAAGAAGTCGGGGGCATTTTCTCCACCTCCCATATACTGGTACCAATAGCCTCTTTTGTTACCTTCCACGGTATTGATGTGCTCAGACATGGTTTTAAGGTTTTCCATAAAAGCAGGGTAGCCTTCCGTTTTAACTTTGAAAAAGGTGGCCCTTACGATGGACACGTCATCGGGAGCCCCTTCTTTGCTAACATCGGGCATAAATCTGGTAAAGTAGGTACTGGAAATGGAAATATGCGGAGAGAGTACCAGTTCCGCTAAATTTTGACATGCTCCTCCTGCCTCATCTTTCAGGTCAAAGGCCTCCCAGTTGGATTTTATATAAGTAAGCACATAATTGTCGCCCTCACCATCCATGCGCTTAAAGGTATTCCAGGCGGTCTGTCCTCCATTGGACAGGTAGCATTCCTTCCATTCCATCATGCTTTTTTCAAAGTTGTTCACATGACCTTCCTTGACTTTTAATTCTATGATCACCCGTATAAATTCCATGGGTTCCTGTTGGCGTGCAAAAGCGGAGCTTGACATCGCTGAAATAATTATCAGGTAAAAGCAAGCTTGTAGGGTTTGTCTCAATAATTTCATGATACGTTGGGTTTATGGAAAATTCAAAGAGCGTGTGGCAGTCAAAAGCCGGTAATAGTGCAAGCTTAATGGGGCGGTCCGTCCCAATGTCGGTGCTTAGGACATAACTAAATATACCTTGTTTTTTGCTTAAAACGGCTATTGAGAGGGGTTTTGTAAATGTGTGGGAAATTTTCGGCAATATATCCTCGATCAGAAAAGTCAAACCGGATCAAGCTTACGCAATTTGGCCGAAAGTGCTGGGCAGAATGCCGCAAGCCATCATAAAAAATGAAGATTTCTCTCCTATATTTGGGGCATGATCAGATATTTTAGAACGAGTAATCCCTCTGAGGAACTTCGAAGCTGTAAAAATAAAATTGCCAGTTTAGCCCTTGGAAGGTTGATAGTGTTTTTTGCTATCGGAGCAGTACTGATTGTAGGTTTGACAGAAATTCGATGGCTGTTGCTACTTTTGATCCCTCTTGGAGCTTTGTTTGTTTACATGGTCCGCCTTTTTGACCGCTTAAAGGACAGACAGGCGTATTTATCGGCAGTTTTGAAAATGGAACAATTCCGCTTGCAAAGACAAAGAAGGGAATTGGCTTCATTTGACCAAGGCGAAAATTTCAAAGACAAGAAACATCCTTTTTGCAATGACCTGGACCTTTTTGGCGAACACTCCCTTTTTCAATTGCTGAACCATACTGTTGGTACGGGCGGGCGAAACCTGTTGGCATCCTGGATGAAGGCAGATGTCAATCCCCATGAAGCCAAAAAGCGCTTTCGTGCGATAAAGGAGCTTTCCGGTCATCCCGAATTTGTCAGGGACTTCGAGGCGATCGGCAAAGCCTTTATTAAAGAGGAGAAATCAAAAAAGGCTTTCTACCAGTGGTTGAAAGCGCCTGCGGCGTGGAAAGGTTTCTATTGGTTTCCACTGGTTGCCGGTCCAGTGGTGGGCTTGGTACTTTTGTTTGGTTGGCTGCTTGCCGGCTGGTCAATGGCTTATTTCAGCGCATGGATATTATTAGGTATCGGTCTGTTGGGGATGGTTTTTAAGCCCCTTTTGATGGCTAACCAATCCATGCCGGACCGGGGAGATCTTAAGACCTTGACTGCTTGGGCGGCAGAATTGGAGCAGCTGAAGTTTTCGGACGGATACCTCAAGAGCCTGCAGGCCCCGGTCATGGACAGCGACTACAGGGCATCCGTGGCCTTAAAGTCCCTGGAGCAGCAAAGCTTTGCCGTCCAAAACCGAATCAACATGGTTTACCTGATTTTTAACCTTTTCTTTTGGGTTGATTTCATCGTGCTCTGGAGGTTGGAAAAGTGGAAGGCCAACTATGCCGCTCATATGGAAGCATGGGAAGAGACCTTTCAGGAGTGGCAGGTTTTGGTTTCTTTAAGTGCCTTTACTTTGGAGGAGCAGGTTGCCTGCGAGGTCACTTGGTCGGATAAGCTCGAGCTGGATGTAAGGGCATTGAAGCATCCTTTGTTAAACCAGAAAGTATGTATTCCCAATGACTTCAAACTGTCCGAACCACAGAAAATAGTCCTGCTTACCGGGTCCAATATGTCGGGAAAAACCACGTTTATGCGTACGTTAGGGACCAATTTGGTTTTGGCCAATTTAGGCTTGAGTCCCTTTGCGGATAAATTTACTTCCGGGGCTTTTCAGCTGTTTACCAGTATGCGCAATACCGACAGTTTAAGTGAAAGTGTCAGCTCATTTTATGCTGAGCTTGCCAGGATCAAAGGCCTTTTGGAAAGGACAGAAGAACAGTTTCCCGTGTTTTTTCTATTGGATGAAATCCTCAAGGGGACCAATACCACGGACAGGGTGATGGGGAGTGAGGCTTTGGTGAAGCAGCTCTTGTCCAGCAAGTGCAAAGGAATCATCTCCACCCATGACATTGAGCTGAGCGAGCTGGAAGCGGAGCTGCCTCCAGTAGTCAATTACAGTTTTCATAGTAATATCAAAGACGATGAAATTCTTTTTGATTATAAAATCAAAAGGGGTCCATGTACCAGTTTTAACGCCCATAAATTGATGGAATTGATGGGGATTCGTTTCTAAAAAAAATGAAAATTAAGAAAATTGGCACTAAGATTGGTTAGTAGTATAGTGTAAACCAATTGTTTAACTAAACAACCAATAATATGAGCTCTCTATTGTATTTGATTGCCATCATTTTAGTGATTGGGTGGATATTCGGAGCCTTCGTTTACAGTGTCGGAGGATTGATACATATTCTCTTGGTACTTGCGGTCATCGCGGTACTATTTCGACTAATAGGCGGCCGATCTGTCTAAAAAGTAGTAGAATTAAGGAAAAAAACGCTATCCTTCGCCAAGGATAGCGTTTTTTTATTTTAATTTTGAGGCATCATCTCCAAAACCAAGGAAACAGTGCAAGATAATTATCAGCAAAAGACTTTAGGGATTTTAGGTGGGGGCCAATTGGGCCGAATGGTCATCCAGTCCGCCATCAATTACAATATCGATATTCACATTTTGGACCCGGATGCCAATGCACCCTGTAAGGACATTTGCCATGATTTTACCCAGGGCAAACTTACCGATTATGACACGGTGTACCATTTTGGGCAGAAGTGTGATATCCTGACCATAGAAATTGAAAATGTCAATACCGATGCGCTGGAGCAGCTGGCGAAGGAGGGGAAGAAGGTTTTTCCACAGCCCCATATTATTCGGCTGATTCAGGACAAACGGGAGCAGAAGCAATTTTATAAGGAAAATGATATTCCTACGGCGGATTTTATCCTCACAGATGATAAGGAGGCGGTGCTGGCCAATAGCGGATTCTTGCCTGCTGTCAACAAGCTGGGAAAAGAAGGTTACGATGGCCGGGGTGTACAGGTGCTGAGGACAGAGGCTGATTTGGAAAAGGCTTTTGAAGCACCAAGCCTGATGGAAAAGCTGGTGGACTTTGATAAGGAAATTGCAGTGATTGTTTCCCGAAATGAGCAGGGAGAATTGAATGCCTTTCCACCGGTGGAATGCGCCTTCCACCCTACTGCCAATCTAGTGGAATTCCTTTTTGCACCGGCACAGATCGCTGCATCGATCAGTGAAGAAGCGACCAAGGTGGCCAAAGAGGTCATAACCAAGCTGGACATGATCGGCATCCTTGCCGTAGAAATGTTTGTTACCAAATCCGGAGAGATTCTCGTCAATGAGGTCGCCCCCAGGCCACATAATAGCGGACACCACAGTATCGAGGCCAATTTCACTTCTCAGTTTGAGCAGCATTTGCGCTCTGTGATGGGCATGCCATTGGGCAATTCGGACCTAAGGATGCCTGCTGCAATGGTGAATTTGCTGGGGGAAGATGGATTTACCGGTGATGCAGTGGTGGAAGGAATGGATGAGGCCATGCAGGAAAAAGGGGTTTATATCCACCTTTATGGGAAGAAAATTACCAAACCTTTCCGAAAAATGGGGCATGTGACTATTTTGGAGGAAAATGTGGAGGCCTTGAAGACCAAGGCCCTAAAAATAAAGGATATCATCAAGATAAAAGCATAGATCATGACCAAACAGGTAGGAATTATCATGGGGAGCAAATCTGACCTTCCCATTATGTCAGAAGCAGCTAAAGCATTGGATGAATTGGGGGTAAGTTATGAGTTGACCATCGTGTCGGCTCACAGGACCCCTTTAAAAATGATAGACTATGCTGAAACTGCGCGGCAAAGAGGCATAAAAGTGATCATTGCCGGGGCTGGCGGTGCGGCCCATCTCCCGGGCATGGTAGCTTCCCTGACTTCCCTTCCGGTTATTGGCGTGCCCGTCAAATCATCCAACAGTATAGATGGCTGGGACAGTATTTTGTCAATCCTTCAGATGCCAGGAGGGATTCCCGTAGCAACTGTAGCGCTGAACGGGGCAAAAAATGCCGGTATCCTGGCCGCTTCCATGGTGGGGGCTTTTGATGCAAAAGTGGCTGAAAGCCTGGATAACTACAAAAAAGAGCTTAAAGAAAAAGTGGAGGAATCCGCCCGTGAGGTAGAGCTGAAAGGATGGAAAGACACCTTGGAAGATTAGTAGTACCGAGACATTAGTATCAAGACGAAAGACGCTGGACCGGTAAATTGGGTTTAGCGTCTTTTTATTTACCGCTTACAATGATTGACTTCAAGAAAAATATAAGGTTCAGGATCGGCTCTGAAGATTGGGAAATGCCTTTGGGCGTGTTGCTGCTTTTGCTGGGCATTGCCTTGGTGATGGTCTTGGGAGGTGCCTATCTTGGTTTTAGGTTTGGAAAAGGACTCTATTAATTTAAAAACAAGCCCCAGCCATCATCATATTTATGGGAAGGGTCAAAACCTTTGACCCATTCGACGAAAAGCTGCTGGAGTTCACTGATAGCATCTCTCAACAGCTGCAGGTGTTCCTCTGCATGGGTATCCACCATGGCCACCGAATAGGTCATGGAATTGAGATGACGGGCATGAACTTTCATGAAGACCGCATTTTCCATTTTAAGGATATAGTCATCCACGCCTTCGGCTCCGGCAAATTTCCCACAGATCACCGTGGCATCTTCAAGCATAAAGGTGCCGTACATCTCCTTGGCCATTTCATCCAATGCCCCCACAAGTGCCTCGGTCAAACTGAGGATATCATTGGCTTTTTGCATGAGCGGGTGCTTTTTGATGCGCTCCTGCTCTTTTCTAAAGTCCTCCTCATCTTCACTGTCCCAGTTGTCATTATCATCAAAATCGTCCCACATAGACACCGTTCACTTTTATGTTTCCAAAAAAAAAGCGATCATACGATCGCTTAAATATAGGATTTTTGGGAAATCTCTTCCTAATCAGAATGGCAAAATGTCTTCACCACTTTCATCATTGAAGGTACTTACCTCAGGAGCAGGGGCATTGCTTTGTCCACCTGCAGCACCGCCGCCTTGTTTGTCCACTCTCCATACCTTTACATCGGTATACCATCTGCTATTATATTCCCGGCTTTCGATTTCTATACCGGCTTTGACGGTATCCCCTTGCTGCATGCCGAACTGATCGATTTTGTCTCCCCAAACGGTCATGCAAACTTTCTTTGGATACTGGCCTTCAGTTTCTAGAATGAAGTCCTGCTTTCTCCAAGTTCCGTTCCGCCCATTACCGGATTGTTCCGGCATAATTTGAATGATTTTACCACTAATTTCCATATTGCTGTTTGATTTTTATTTTTTTCCAAACCACGAAGGTACTCAATTGGCCTCTCTATTAAAAAATACTCGGTCTAATTTTGACGGGGTTTTTCTCCGGTTCTATTGCTGACGTTATGCTAGTATAATTTAATGAAATCAGCTCAAATTGTAAACGAATAATTGAAAAATGATGGTCAAACGGTCCTATATGATGGTAAATGTCTTTAGCGGGTTGATCAGTTTTGTGCCGCTCACCGCTCAGAAATAAAGTAAAAGCCGGCATGGGAATCGTTATTTCTGCTTGATTGGTTATCTTTGGAGCAATTCATTTTTATGCAGGCATCGAAAGAGAGAAAATACACTGAAGGAAAATTAATTCACGCGCTTACACAGCTTGCCATCCCAATCATCTTGGCCAATGTTCTCCAGACAGCCTATCAGCTGATCGACACATTTTGGCTTGGACGCTTGGGGGCCCACGCTGTGGCCGCAGTGAGTTTGAGCTTCCCGATTTTGTTTTTCATCCTTTCGCTTGGAGGCGGGCTGACTCTGGCGGGTACCGTCTTGGTATCCCAGTATAAAGGGGCCAATAATCAGCAGATGGTCAATTTCACCTCTTCCCAGACCGTGTCGGTGGTTTTCGTGGTTTCGGTATTTCTGGCCATGATCGGATATTTTTCCGCAGGGCCTTTAATGAAACTTATCGGGGCAGGGCCAGAGGTTTTGTCTGATTCAGTAGCTTATTTCAAAGTGTCCTCTCTGGGATTTGTATTCCTCTTTATCTTTTTTGTCTTCCAATCATTGATGCGGGGCATCGGCAATGTCATGTTGCCGGTTTATGTGGTCCTGGTTACGGTATTGCTGAATTTGATCCTGGATCCTTTGTTTATCTATGGCTATGGCCCGGTTCCCGGGTTTGGCGTGGCCGGTGCTGCAGTGGCTAGTGTGGTCACCCAGGGACTCTCGGCCATAGCAGGGCTTTATATCATGTGGAAAGGGCGGCATGGAATTCAGATTTCATTTGGCCAAATGAACTTTGACCTGAGCCTGACCAAAGAACTGTTTAGGCTGGGGCTACCATCCAGTTTGGAGCAATCTGCCCGTGCGCTGGGCATGGCCATGATGGTGGTGCTGGTGACCAGTTTTGGCAGCGAGGTGGTGGCTGCCTACGGTGTGGGGGCTCGGATCCTTAGTTTTGTAATTATTCCTGCCCTGGGGCTGGCTATTGCCACTACCACCTTGGTAGGCCAGAATGTAGGGGCGAATAAGCTAAAAAGAGCAGAACATACCGGCTATTTGAGTACCAAGATTGCTTTTTTTGGACTGACAGGAATCGGAATCCTGCTGTTTATCTTTGCAGAGGATTTGGTCCGGTTTTTTGTTCCTAATGAGCCCCAGGTAATTCAGGACGGGGCGCTTTTTATTAAGATTATGGGGCCTAGCTTTGGCTTTTTGGGCGTGCAGCAGGTAATCAATGGCTCCTTTAATGGGGCGGGCTTTACCAAGGCTTCCATGTTCATCTCCTTTCTGAACCTTTGGGTGATCAGGTTTCCAGTGGGCTATATTCTGGCCTACCATACTGGCCTGGGACATGAGGGGATCTATTGGGCCTTCCCTATTTCCAACTGGATTTCTGCCACTGTGGCTTTCGTTTATTTCCGGATGGGATACTGGAAAAAACGCTTGTTGTAGGGTGGAAGAGGCGATTTTCTGCGTTTCAAGTTCGGTTTTGAGAATTTAGTACATTTGTCTATGGCTTTTTCTATCAAGGAATATTTATACAAGGAGTTTTCTTCTCAGGGATTGGATACCGGCAATGAGGCCTTTATCCATGCCTTGGAAGTGGCTTTGTTTTCCAAAAGGTCCCTGTTTTTGACAGGAAAAGCAGGCACCGGTAAGACAACGTTTTTACATACACTGAGAAAGCTTAACCGCGATAAAAACATGGCGGTGGTCGCTCCCACCGGTGTGGCCGCCATCAATGCCAAAGGAAAGACCATCCATTCGTTTTTTAAAATCGATCCCAGACAGTTGTTTCTGCCGGGAGATCCCCGCTTGCAGCCCAAAGCAAAGGAAAAAGGGATGTCCATTTTTGAGCAGTTCCAATACCGGAAAAAACACCGTGACCTGATCAATCGGCTGGATGTGTTGGTGATAGATGAGGTGTCCATGGTTCGTGTGGAGCTGCTGGACGTGATAGATCAGCTGCTGAGGGTCTACCGGAAAAAGATGCATTTGCCCTTTGGCGGGGTGCAGATGGTTTTTATCGGGGATGCCTTTCAGCTTCCTCCAGTGGTGAAGCCTACAGATTGGGATTACCTGAAGGCGCATTACAGCTCCAGGTTTTTCTTCAGTGCGCATGCCTTTAAGGCCTTGCAGCCCATGCATATCGAACTTAGAAAAATATACCGTCAAAAGGATGAGCGCTTTAAGGATATTCTTAACCGTATCAGGGAAAGCGACCATACGGTAGCCGATCTCAAGGTTTTGAATGATACGGCCCATAAATACCGTTTTGACTTGTTGGATCAGGAATATATTCTGATCGGCACGCATAATGCCACCATAGCGGAAATCAATAAAAAGAAGCTGGGAGAGATCCGGAAAGAGCCGAGGACCTACAAAGCAGAGATCAAAGATGATTTCCCTTTGAATATGGCGCCATTTGATCCCATTGACCTGACCCTGAAACTGGGCGCTCAGGTGATATTTATGCGAAACAATGCCGAGGGGAAGTACTATAATGGGATGATCGGAAAAGTTTCCAAGATGGAGAAGGACATGATCGAGGTGGAGGACCGTAGAGGATTTATCTATGAGGTGAGAAGGGAGGTTTGGGAAAATGTGGAGTTTGTCTATAACGAGAAAGAAGAACACCTGCAGGCCAAGATCATCGGTACCTTTACCCAGTTTCCTTTGAAATTGGCCTGGGCCATCACAGTGCACAAAAGTCAGGGCTTGACCTTTGAAAGGGCCATTTTGGATATCAGCCGTTCCTTTGAAGCTGGACAGGCCTATGTGGCTTTGAGCAGGTGCACCAATTTGGAAGGTTTGGTATTGAAGTCTCCGATGGGAATACAGAGCATCAAAGTAAGCCCGGACAGCTTGGAGTTTAGCCGGCAAAGACTGGAAGCAGAGCAGATCGAAGAGGAATTGGAGCTGGCCAGGGCCATGCAGTTGCTAAAACATGCCTTCAGGGCCTTTAGGAAGGGTGAATATGAATTGGCCCAACAGATGTTTGATGAAGTGATGGCGGTTCACGATGTTACGGTATACCCCAAATGGCAGCAGTTTTTGAGGCTCAAAGAGAAGTTGGAGGACCGATTTTATTGTAGGAATTGATTTTTTTTATAAAAGTATCAAGTATTTAGTTAATTAGAAGATTACATCAACAAGAGAAAATGAGGAGGGGTTAATATGGAACAGGATCCAGTAGTGCATGAGGTGATTAAGCATGCCGAATTCCGGTTAAAGGAGAATACGGCCAAAATAAAGAGCTGTTTGGAGTGGCTTACTGAAGAAGAGATATGGCAAAAACCAAACAGCTCTTCCAATAGCGTGGGAAATCTGGTACTCCACCTTTGTGGGAATATCAGTCAATATATCATCTCCGCCTTAGGTGGTCAGGAAGACAAAAGGGAGCGTGACCTCGAATTTTCTATTGAAGGGGGGCTTAGTAAGGAGGCATTGATCAAAATGCTCAAAAATACCATAGAAGAAAGCATCGAGGTGTTGGATAAGCTGGATCAGGAAAGCCTACTGAAGAAATACAATGTTCAGGGCTTTCATTATACGGGGGTTGGAAATGTGGTGCACGCGGTGGAGCATTTTTCCTACCATACCGGACAGATCGCTTTCTGGACCAAAGTTCTTAAGGATCGGGATCTGGGTTTTTATGGAGGGCTGGATTTGAATAAAAGGAACGAAAAGTAAGTAGGGTACCTTAGATATTTCAATTTGATTGAGTAAATGCCAGAAGGGATGTCCATGCCTATGAAAATCACTACAAAGATGCTCGTAACTGACTGATGGGCCAGAGACAGAAAAAAATGCCCCCTTATAGCAATTTGGGGGCATTTTTTTCATGTTTATCTTAGGGTTTTGATCAGGTCACCCAAGTACCCCCATTTCAAGGTTCTTGCCTCCCTACCCTCGTTTGCTTTTTTGATGCTTGCCTCGTCCACCCCTTCCCAGGCATTTACCGGCAGGCTCTCTACAAATTGCTGATAGTTACGGAACATGGTGACAATGACATGGGAAGCAGCTATTTCCTCTCCAAAAGGGATCATTACCCGGCCCAAGCCCCAATATTCCATATGTCCCTGGTCCACCATTTTTTGATGGACCGGATAGAAAACCTCTTTTTCGGCCTTTTCATACTGGGCGCTCATGGTGGGCTTAGCTTTCATGAGTGAGATTCCAGCAACCACCCCCGGCTGCATGGCTAAGTCAGAAGAGGTTTTTTTTATTACTTCCATATAAAGCCTTACGGATACGTTTCTGGAAGCAGCTGCCTGCTTCCATTTTGCTTGCAGTTGCTCTTCTGAATAGTCGGAAAAAGCAGCTTTTGACGCGGCCGAAATGCCTGCTGCTGTTTGCAGCATTTTAGCCAGGTCATCAAAAACAGTGACCTCCATGTACTGGTAGCCCTGCTCCTTCCCTCCAGGTTGGAGTGACCAAAGATCCCAGCCCATAATGTTTCCATTTTTCAAGCGTTCCTGATGGACTTTGTCCCAGAAATTTTCGGTGTCACGGTAAGATTGTTCGTGCCCAGCATCCACTTTTATGAATTCCAAAATAGCAAATAGCTTTTCCTGTGCTGAAACGGTACCAGCCATAAAAGCCATGGTCATCACTATGCATAGAAGCGTTTTCATGGCAATGGGTATTTAGGGTTTACAGAAATATAGTAATGGTAAAGTTACTTATTATTGCTGTTAATTATTAGTTAATTACCTTTTAAGTAGCTTTAAATGAGGTGGTTGTTTCTGTTCTTTGGGGAAGGTTTGGGACTGTTGATAATGGTGTTTTCAAAATTTCCTATATTTATTAAGGATATCAATCATTGAAGTAAAGGCCATTGGTTATGACAACTAGCAGTAAGACCCGATTTCACCCCTCCCATGACCATCGTATAGATGCCTACATCGAAAGAGCAAAGCCTTTTGCAGAGCCTATTTTGCGGCATATGAGGGCCTTGGTCCACCAGGCTTGCCCTGAAGTGGAGGAGACCATCAAATGGGGAATGCCCCATTTTGTTTACCGCGGAGAGATACTCTGCAGTATGGCCAGCTTCAAACAGCACTGTGCTTTTGTCTTCTGGAAGGCCGCTTTAATGGAAGACCCCATCCTACAGGAAAATGCCATAGGAGAAACAGCGATGGGACATCTTGGTAAAATCATGAACTTGGAAGATCTCCCTTCCGATCAGAAAATGCTGGAATACCTTAATGAAGCCATGGCGCTCAATGAGAGTGGGGCTAAACTTCCATCCACAGCCCCAAAAGAAAAACAGGATCTTCAACTTCCAGAGGACCTGAAAACCGCGCTTGAGAAGAACCCCAGTGCACTCAGTACCTTTGAAAACTTCAGTTATACCCATCAGAAAGAATACCTGGAATGGATCGAAGAGGCAAAAACCGATAGGACCCGGAAAAAGAGGTTGGAGACGGCGATTGCCTACATGGAGGAAGGTAAGCCCCGCAACTGGAAATACATGAAAGCGTGGAAGAAATGAGGTCCTTTATTTACAGTTTTGGACGGTTGGTGTCTACTATCCCCTTGCTCGTTCATAAGCTGTGTTTTTCAGAGGTTTAGAGGTGTTTTTTGGTTAAATTCAGGTAGACCAATCCCTTTGAAAATGAAATGGATAAGCCTTGTTTTGACCTTGTGGGCAGTGGTTTTTAGTCGCCTGGGTGCTGCCCAAGACCATCATTCTCCCATCATTTTTATCTATGACGCCAGCGGCTCCATGTGGGGACAAATCGATGGAAAGACCAAAATGGAAATAGCTTCAACGGTGCTTTCGGAAGCCATCGGCAAATTACCGGATGAGCAGGCGCTTGGACTGGTCGCATATGGGCACCGAAACAAAACCGACTGCAGGGATGTGGAGTTTATCGTCAATGCTTCAGAAAATACAAAGGCACAGAGCCTCGAAGCACTGAAATCGATCCAACCTCTGGGGAAGACCCCCTTGGCCTATTCTGCTGAACTGGTCATTGACCGTCTGCGCCAGAATAAGGAAAAAGCGACCATTATCCTGATTACGGACGGAATAGAGTCCTGTGATGGAGATATTTGTGAGGTGGTTGGTTTAGCCAAAGAGGAAGGCATAGATTTTAGAATGCACATTATCGGTTTTGGCTTAAAAGGGGCTGAAACGGAGCAATTGATCTGTGCTGCAAAAAAGGGCGATGGGCAATACTATGATGCTGAAGATGCCAATAAGTTGGGGGAGGTCCTTTATGAAGCCACCCAGGTGACGGTAGATGAGCCGGATGGCAACTTTACGGTGTTTGCTGTCAGAAATGGGGAGCCGATAGACGCGCTGGCCAGAGCATATAAGGCCGGGAGCAGGGAGCTGATTTCCTCTGCAAGAACCTACCGGGATACGGCCAAACTCTATTTGCCTTCAGGAAAGTATGATTTGCATGTGGCTCCACTTGAGGATAGTGATATCAAGCTAATTGTACTTGGAGGAGTTGAAAGCGTTTCTGACAAAATTCATCATGAGACCGTTAGCTTCGATGGGGCCAAATTGCTAATCAGCACCATGAATAATGAGGCGGGTTGGGATACGATGGTGAAAATCTATCCCTCAGGCAGCAATCAAACCGTGGCCACCGGGCGAACCTACGGAAGGGAAGATACTTATGAAGTGAATCCAGGTACATACGATATTGAACTTACAGCTTTGGTCATTAAGGGTTCCAAAATTGTGCACAAAATGGAAGGAATAGCGCTAAAAGCTGGAGAGACTAAAAATATTGCCCATGCTTTTGAGTCCGGGGAAGCTAAAATAGGCGTGGTTACCGGGAACGAATTGGTGGATGCAGTGGTGAAAATATCGGATACGGCTACGAAGGAAGTAATCGCCAGTGGTCGGACGTATACCTCTGCCAATAATAACCCGAAATCTTTTATTCTTACCCCTGGAACTTATGAAGTGTCCATCATGACCCTTGGCAAGCATAAGGGGCACAGTGAATCCTTTACCATCGTAGTGAAAGCCGGTGAAACAGTAGAAAATGTGCACCGCTACTAAATCAGGTTCGTATGAATAGGTTCTTCCATCCTTCCAGTCTTTTATTTTATTTATTCAGCTTTATGGTCTTTGCACTGTTAGGAACGATAATGGCCTCCTTACTCGGTGCAGCTGATGGCCAAGGACTGGCTGGAGGAGCCATTGTTTTAGGGTATGGGCTGATGACAGGACTGGGGGCTTTGTTTGTGGGAATCGCTGTGGTCTATTGGCTGGAAAGGCGCAACATTATCCTGTTCAATAAGGTTTTGGCGGTTCTCCTTTTGCTTTTTGTAGGACTATTGTTTTTTAGGAATTTGAGGAGGGGAGCTCAGTCAGGGCCCGAGGATCCCCGTTTTCTTCCATCTCAGCCCACCCCTGAAGCAGGTATTACCCAAATTTAAAGGGATCAGCAGCATTGATAATGATTAATTAATCGATTTGGGTAGTGGTGGCTGCCCTCAAAATACACTATACCTATAAGGTGGCCATTGAAAATGATGTACCTTAATCAGTCAAACAATGGTTTGTCCTGAAAATTACCGAAACCTTGTTCTTGAGTGGGAATGGTACCGGCTGAAAAAGACATTTTACGATTATATAAATAAACCAATACAACGACATGAAAAAACTGCTTTTATCGGGCTTGTTTTTGGTGGCCTCCCTGTCAGCGGTGGCCCAGGAAACGGCCAAGGGAATTGTTTATGAAGACCTTAACGGCAATGGTAAAAAGGAGTCACGTGAAAAAGGGATCCCCAATGTGGCCGTCTCCAATGGTTTGGAGGTAAGCTTGACAGATGAAAAGGGACGTTACGAACTTCCTGTTTCCAATGACCAAATTATATTTGTGATCAAGCCATCAGCATACCAGGTACCGGTCAACGAGAAAAATCTTCCCCAGTATTTTTATATTCACAAACCCGAAGGTTCACCTAAGACCGAATTTCCGGGAGTGGAACCCACGGGTAAATTACCCAAGAAAATAAATTTTGGCCTTCTCCCTTCTGAAGAGAAATCGGATTTTACTACGCTCGTATTTGGGGATCCACAGCCTTATTCCATCGAAGAGGTCAACCACTTCAAGAATGGGGTGATTTCTGAAGTAGAGGGAATAGAGGGAATCGATTTGGGACTCTCATTAGGGGATTTGGTTGGAAATGACCTGGAATTATTTGCTCCCTATATTGAGGCCACCGCTAAGGTCGGTGTGCCCTGGTACAATGTATTGGGAAACCATGATCTGAATTTCGACGTGGAGGAGGATCACCTTTCCGATGAGACCTTTGAGGCTCATTTTGGCCCGGCCAATTATGCCTTTAACCATGGCAAGGTACACTTTATTGTTTTGGATGATATCCTTTACCCAGATCCCAGAGATGGTAAAAGCTATTGGGGAGGGTTCAGGGAGGACCAGCTGGAGTTTGTAAAAAACGATCTTCAATATGTGCCCAAAGACCATTTGATTGTGTTGGCTTTTCATATTCCTTTGAGTGAGCCCAGTGGCGACCCTTTTAAGGATGAAGACAGGCAGGCCCTTTTTGACCTGCTAAAGGATTATCCACACACGCTTTCCTTATCTGCCCATACCCATTTACAAAAGCAGGATTTTTTCTTTGAAAAGGATGGCTGGAACCAGAAGAATCCTCACCATCATTATAACGTAGGCACCACTTCTGGGGATTGGTATTCGGGAACCTTAAACGGAAAAGGAATCCCCAAATCCACGATGAGGGACGGGACTCCAAAAGGATATGCATTTATCGATTTTAAGGGCAACCAATATGAGGTACGTTACAAAGTGGTGGATCAGGAAGAGGACTATCAGATGGCCATTTTTGCTCCAAAGGTGTTGGAAAAGGACAAGCGGACATCAGCAGGTATCTTTGTCAACTTTTTTATGGGAACTTCAGAGGACGAGGTCCGCTACCGGATAGACAATGGGCCTTGGAAAAACATGCAATACATCGATGAATACGACCCTACATATATGATGGAGGTCTTCCAATGGGATACCACAGAGCAGCTGCTGGATGGGCGCAGGCCTTCCAATCCTGTGAAAAGCACCCACCTATGGCGTGCCGGGATAGATGCCAAACTGGAAAAGGGAGCCCACACCATAGAAGTGGAGGCTTCGGACATGTTTGGTAAGAAGCACTATGGTAAAAAGACCTATCATATCCGATAATTTTTAGATTTAGTTTGTGACCGGGGACCTTAGGGTTTCCGGTTTTTTTTGTATAATCGTTTAATACAAAGGAGGGTAGAGCTGTTGGTGTTTTAGCTGGGTTCCATATTTTTTCTAACGACTGGGATACATGAAAATAATGACCTTTAACAGGAAATTAGCAGCAATTTGGCTTGTTTGCATAGTATGGGGATGTAATATCGGTCCAAAAAATTACCTCAGTGATGTCCAAGCGTATGAGGAAGCCTGGTCTAGTGTAGAGATTGCTAAAGGAACAGTCTATGAAGATTTGAACCGGAACGGGAAGATGGATTCGGATGAAAGGGGAATACCCAAGGTCCCCGTTTCCAATGGAGAAGATGTGGTGCTCACCGATGATCAAGGGTATTATGAACTAAAGGTAGGTATCGACCATAGTATTTTTGTCATTAAGCCCTCGGCTTACCAAGTTCCGGTAAATGAAAAGAAAATACCACAATACTTTTATACCCACAAGCCCAAAGGCTCTCCCAAAATGGAATATGCGGGTGTGGAACCGACAGGGAAATTACCCGAGCAGGTCAATTTTGGTTTGATCCCCACCGAGTACAATGAAAATTTTACGGCATTGATTTTTGGTGATCCGCAAACCTCGAACCGTTTTGAACTTGACCATTTTGAAAAGGAGGTCATCGAAGAGGTCCAGAACGTTCATGGTGTCAATTTCGGCATTACTATGGGGGATATTATGGGAGATGATCTTAGCTTATATCACCTGTACATAGACGCAATATCCAAAATTGGAGTGCCTTGGTACAATGTGCTTGGAAATCATGATCTTAACCGTGATGCCATTACAGACCGGCTATCGGATGAAACTTTTGAAGCGCATTTTGGCCCTTCTAATTATGCTTTCAATCAGGGCCTTGTTCATTTTATTGTCCTTGATAATGTACTATACCCCGATCCCAAAGATGGTAAAAACTATTGGGGAGGATTTCGGGATGATCAGTTGAAGTTTATCAAAAATGATCTCCAGTATGTGCCAAAGGATCATCTTATCGTTTTGACATTTCATATCCCCCTTAAAGAACGAGAGAAGGATACTTTTCAAGATGAGAACCGGCAGCAGCTTTTTGATTTATTGTCCGAATATCCCTATACTCTTTCCCTATCGGCTCATACCCATGTTCAGAACCAAGATTTTTTCTCAAAGGAGCAGGGGTGGAAGCAGGAAAGACCCCATCATGAATTCAACATTGGGACTACCTGTGGAGACAGGTACTCAGGATTCCTCAATGAAAAGGGAATACCAAAATCAAAGATGAAAGACGGCACCCCGAAGGGATATGCTTTTTTGGATTTTACTGGAAATCAATATTTCATACGCTATAAGGTGGTCGGTCAGGGCGAGGACAAGCAGATGGGCATTTTTTTGACAACAGGTGAGGATAGCAGCCCAGAAATTGTCCGGGAGTTTTATGTCAACTTCTTCATGGGATCCGAAGAAGACCAACTGCGGTACAGAATAGACGATGGGATGTGGACGGATATGATTTATCAGGAAGATTACGACCCTGAATATCTTCAGGAATTGTCGGACTGGGACCTGGATAGTTTATCCGGCAAGGCCAACAAACCTTCGAATGCAGAAAAAAGCACGCATCTATGGAAAGGTGATATTCAGGGGACCCTTGGCCAAGGAGTCCATGTGATCGAAGTGGAGGCAACAGACATGTTTGGTAGGAAGCATTATGGTAAGAAGACCTTTCCTATCCGATAATTTTTTAGATTTAGTTTGTAAACAGAGACCTTAAGAGTTCCTGTTTTTTTGTTTTTTTTGGATCAATAAATTGAAAATTAAGCTAAACCGTTTTAACTTTTCAGATTAATTTAATCTTCATCTCCAATAACCCCATTTCATATGAACAGAAGATTGGCCATAAAACAGCTGGCACTGGCGGCAGGAGGTTTGGCACTGATCCCTTCCTGCGATTTCAGTGAAGAGCAGATCATTGCTGCCTACGATGAGCTTCAGATAACGGCTTCCCATGAGGATGTGCTGAAGAAGCTGGTGGATACGATAATTCCAAAGACCGATTTGAAAGGGGCATTGGAATTGGGCGTGCATGATTTTGTCTTGGTGATGGCCAATGATTGTTTGGCTGCCGAGGAGCAGAAGCGCTTTCTAAACGGACTGAAGAATTTTGAGGAGTACACTAAAACGAATTTCGGCAGTAGATTTACCAAGATGGATCCGTCAACGTCAGAAGCAACGGTGCTGGCCATTTTAGAGAAGGGAGAGGAAGAAAAGGAGGATTACCGCTACTTCCTTGGGACGGTGAAGAAATACACCCTACAGGCCTACATGGCTTCGGAATATGTAATGACCGAATTGATGCCGTACCAATTGGTTCCGGGACCGAAATTCGAAGGAAAAAAGAAAATAGTACCAGGCGAAAAAGTAAATATCCATGGCTAATCTGAATACAAAAGGGCAACAAGAAAATACCTACGGGGCGATAGTCATCGGTTCAGGGATGAGTGGAGGTTTTGCCGCCAAGGAACTGTGTGACAAAGGGGTGAAAACCTTGGTGTTGGAGCGGGGAAAGAATGTAGAGCACGGAAAGGACTATCCCACCACGAACATGATGCCTTGGGAGTTTGAACACAGGGGGCAGATTCCTGAAGACATCCAACGGGAAAATCCAGTAGTCAGCCGTTGCTATGCTTTCAGAGAGGATGCTGCGCACTTTTTCGTGAAGGATCAGGAACATCCGTATATTCAGGAAAAGCCCTTCGACTGGATACGGGGGTATCAGACCGGTGGGAAATCCCTGCTTTGGGCGCGCCAGGTCCAGCGATGGAGTGATTTTGATTTTGAAGGTCCTGCCAGGGACGGCTTTGCTGTGGACTGGCCCATCAGGTACAAGGACCTAGAGCCATGGTATAGCTATGTGGAGAAATTTGTTGGCGTCGCCGGATACCATGATGGGATTCCGCATTTGCCGGATGGGGAGTTTTTACCAGGAATAGAACTGACCGCTGCTGAGGACTACTTTAAGTCTGTGGTTGAAAATAAATTTCCCGGCCGACATGTGATCAGCGGAAGATGTGCCCATATCACGGGAAATGCCGAATACTATGCCAAGCAGGGCCGGGGCATTTGCCAGCATCGTACGCTTTGCCAAAGGGGCTGCCCCTTTGGAGGGTATTTTAGCTCCAACTCGGCCACTATACCTTGGGCCATGAGAACGGGGAACCTTACCTTGAGAAATAATGCTGTGGTGCATTCCATCATTTACGATGATGTAAAAGAAAAAGCCACGGGAGTAAGGGTAATTGATGCAGCAACTAAGGAAGTAACAGAATATTTCGCACCGATCATTTTCGTCAATGCCAGTGCACTCAATACCAACCTGATCCTATTGAATTCCACTTCCAAAAGGTTTCCGAACGGACTTGGTAATGATAACGGGTTGATGGGTAAGTTCATCGCTTTTCATAATTATCGTGGCGGGGTTTCAGGTGAATATGAAGGACTTCAGGAATATACCACCAGTGGCAAAAGGCCAACGAGTGGCTATATGCCCAGGTTCCGCAACGTACATAAGCAAGAAACGGGCTTCCTGAGAGGTTACGCCGCAGGTGTGCATGGGGTAAGGTCTATAGAAACGGACCGTTCCGGAATAGGAAGTGATTTGGTAAGCAACTTGATGAACCCCAGTTATGGACCATGGAAAATAGGATCCCATATGATGGGCGAGACCATCCCTAAAGAAGAGAGTTATGTGGCCTTGGATGCCAATGAAAAAGATGAGTGGGGCATGCCGCTTCTCAAAGTGAATGTGGATTATGACCAGAATGACGAGGACATGATCCAAGATTACAGGGAGCAGATGGCCGAAATGTTTGAGACCGCAGGGTTTAAAAACGTAAGGACATGGGATGATGGCAGAAGACCCGGTTTGGATATCCATGAAATGGGCGGAGTACGTATGGGCCATGATCCCAAAACCTCACTTTTGAATAAGCATCATCAGTTACATGCCTGTCCGAATGTGTACGTAACCGACGGTGCCTGTATGACCTCTACCAGTACGCAAAACCCCTCACTGACTTATATGGTTTTTGCTGCCAGGGCAGTGGATCATGCGCTAAAAAATCAAGGCTAATCCAAATGGATTTGGGAAGAGATTTTAAAATTGTTAATGCGGTGAATAAGTCATCAATCCTTTGCTGATCTTAGAATTACACCTTCTTTAAGGCCAAATAAAACTGTGGAAAGCTGTTCTGAAAAGAACAGCTTTTTTATTGTGGATAAGTCAATGTGGATACTATTCATGTTTTATTAAATAGTGTTAATCAGGGTGTTAAATAAGTTTAAATAGGTTTTTTTAAAAGAGCCAAAGGCTAGATTGCCTGCTCTTTAAAAAAGATCTGCATGATTAGACTGCTCTTTATAGTATCATTTTTATTGGCTTGTCCTTTTATTTTGTTTGCTCAAGGGGATAATATTCTACTATCCGGTAAGGTGGTGGATAAGGTCACCCAGCAGCCCATCCCGGTGGTTAGGATTAGCAGTTCTTTGGAACGTGTGTCTACCAATGAGCAGGGAGAATTTAAGATAATGGCGAAGGAGGGAGACCAGCTTACCTTTGTGCATTTATCCTATCAACCTTTTTTGCTACAAGTTTCGGTGGAGGGCTCGAGGTTTCAGTTGGTTGAACTGGAGGAAAGGGTGTTGGAGATGAGGGAATTTGAAGTAAATGATTTTCCTACTGAGCAGGCATTCAAAGAGGCCATGATGAATGCAAGTCCAAGCAAGGCGGGGGAAATTGGGAGGATGCAGCGCAATGTCCTAACAATAATGAAGATCAAAGAGCTAAGTTATCATCATGACTTTTCCAGTTACAATACTTTGCTGAAAGGAGTCAATACCAACGGTGGTGTTATTTTTTTTTCTTCAAATCCTTCTTTGGGTTTGGTTGGCGCACTGAAGAAGCTTGTCAAGGGGAAACCGAGGTATAAGCCTTTGGGAGAAGATGCCGTTCAGGCTCCCTCCAGCAGACCATTGTGGAAAAACCCTTTGGAGGTGGAACCGTTAAAATTAAAGTAAAAGGGCCTTAAAGCCTTGTTCCATCGGGACTTGAGAGATCCGTTTGCTGAAGAAAGGAGTGTCAGTGCTTGCTTTTTTCGGCGATGTTTATGCTCTAGTTTAGTAGTTTCCAATCGAATACATATTGATAGGATTGCATCCTTAGATCAGAATCATAGATTAACATGATGAAAGACCCTGTCTATGAGCTTTCTTCCGTTTTTGTCAGCGTACTACAGATACTTGTGGCGCTAATGGGAGGATTGTTTCTTTGGTTGAGCATCATGGCATTCAATGGAAAGGCGATGATGAACATGATAATGCAAATGGCGGGAGAATCGCAGGACATCAGTTCAGAACAGACAGTGTTTCTTGGTTTGGTGTTATTGGCACTGTTTGTAGTTTGTATTGCTGCGTTTTTTGTGCTTAGGTACCTGGCTAAGGTGGTCAAAAAGGAAACCGGAACGTAAAAAAGTAAATACGCCAAGCATCAACCCTGATTTTTGGCGTATTTATTTTTTTCCTGTAGATAAGGTGATATTTCCGAAGAGTATCTTTTTAGTACTAGTGATGATGGCCTCCCGGACCATGCACGTGGCCATGCTCGATTTCCTCGGGCTCGGCCTCCCGGATCTCAACGATTTCCCCTTTGAAATAAAGGTCATAGCCAGCTAATGGAGAATTAAAATCCATATGAACACCTTTGTAATCCACTTTGGTGATTTCTCCACGGAGTTGGTTGCCCTGATCGTCCTGCATGGGCACTACCCTTCCTACCTTCAGCAAGTCTTTGTTTTTCTTGCCGTTTTCCTTGAAATTGGCTTTGGGGATGATGGTGACTTTGCTTTCGTCATAGTCCCCGTACGCATTCTCATAATCAATGAAAACCTCGAAAGTGTCCCCCACTTTTTTGCCTGCAATAGCCTCTTCTAGCGCGGGTAGCGTATTCCCGGCACCAAAAAGGAAAGGAAAAGCCTGGTCTTTAGTGACTTTTTCTTTGAATTCTTTGCCATTTTCCCCATCGTCCACGTGTAGTTCATAGGCCACACTGACCACTTTATTCTTTTCTGCAATCATCATTTTTAATTCAGCTGAGAGAATGATTATATCGGTAAATTCCTGCTCCAAATGTAGAAAAATTAAGCAAAAATCTGTTTTAAGTGAATGTAAAAGTGTTCCTAAATTTCATTCGCTTATAAGAAGAGTTCCCGTATGGAGGGGCTTTGATGGATGTCCGTTGGGGGGGAAGCGGCTTGAAAACAAAAAAATACCACAGTAGCTGTTTGCCATAAGAAAGCTTTGTAAATTCAGGCAAAAATCAACCTTTTATATCATGGAAATATTTTTGCAAAGCGAAAACTGGATCGCATTATTGACATTGACCTTTTTGGAAATCGTCCTCGGTGTGGACAATATCATCTTTATCTCCATCGTCTCCAACAAGCTTCCTGAATCCCAACAGCCCAAGGCCAGAAATTTGGGGCTGATGCTGGCCATGGTCTTCAGAGTGGGGCTCTTACTGGGGATATCATGGATCATCCAGTTTACCGAGCCTTTGTTTACGCTTTTTGACCATGGATTTAGTGGTAGGGACCTGATCTTGGCCGGAGGCGGCCTGTTCCTGCTCTTTAAATCTACCATGGAGATCCATCATAAGATGGAAGGGGAGACTGAAGAGGTAAAGTCCAAGACAGGAGCTTCTTTTGGAAGTGTGCTTTTTCAGATTATCCTATTGGACATGATTTTCTCCTTTGACAGTATCCTTACTGCTGTGGGCTTGGTGGACCATGTGATCATCATGATCATTGCTGTGGTCATCTCTCTGTTGATCATGATGATTTTCGCGGGCAAGATCAGCGAATTTATCAACAAGCACCCGACCTTACAGATTTTGGCCTTGAGTTTCTTGATTTTGATCGGTGTGATGTTGTTGGTGGAAGGCTTCCATGTGGAGGTGCCTAAGGGATACATCTATTTTGCAGTGTTCTTCTCTTTGGCTGTGGAGCTGGTCAATATGCGGATGCGGAAAAAGGCATCCAAAAAGCCGGTGGAATTGCATCCCCGAATGAAGGAGTCGGAAAATGATTAATCGAGAAAATGTGGATAACCACAGAGGTAGGGACCTGAGCTGATAAGCAGCCTGCCCTATTCCCCTCCTATTTGATGTATAAAACCTGACCGCTTGATACCCTGGAATATCATGTATCAAGCGGTCAGGTTTTCTTATTTTTTGCCGGGCTGGTTTATTGGTGCTTGCTTAACCAGTCGGTGTGGTAAGGAGCTTTCTTAGTCTTGTTTCTCCAAATAAGCCTTCCGGTAGCTTGACCAGATTTCATAGATGGGATCACCTTTGGAACTCAGTCCGCTATGGTGCCATTTTCCTTCCTTCACGGCATAATCAAAGCCTAGTGAAGCTCCTACACGGCTGTCATCCCTGCTGAAAAACTCAATGTATTCGGTGTATTTACCGTTTTGGGCGGTATAATTCCCTCCGCCTGTACCGCTAAACTCTTTGGTTTCTGAATTAAAGGCAATCCACTGGAAACGGCCACCCCCGAGGATTTTGATGGTTCTCCTTGCGCCGGGAGTCATGGTGCTGATTTTCCCGTCTTGTTTACGTCCTGTAATTACCCAGGTGCCGTTGAGGGCATCATCTCGCTCAGACATCTTCTCCCAAATTTCGATCATATTATTCCCTCTTTTATTGTAATAAAGGACCATTTTGTCTTTAATGAAACTGATCGTAAAGTCGGTTTTGGTGCCGATTTTATTCGGATTGGCAGTATAGAAATCATAGGTTTCGGTATAGCCATCTTCCCCTTCGGTTGCATAGAGACCGCCGCCTGCATTGAGAAAATGGTTGGACCCTGTCTCCTTGGTACCAAAAGCAAAGTAGCCGTCCTGGTAGATTTTCACACTTTCCCGGTCTATTACCGGGTCACCGTTGAGATAAGTGAGTTTCCAAGCGCCCTCCAAGTCCTGCGCAACGAGACCAAAGGTAAAGAACAAAAGAGGCAGCCATAATATCTTTTTCATGGTAATTTGAGCTTAATAGTTTTCTTAATTTACAAAAATCAAGAAATTTTGGCTCCAGGTTTTTTTTAAGATTGGTACTTTTTACATAAATGGTGATCGGACAATTAATTGTTCTTAGTGGTATCCGGCTTGGACTTTGACCTGCCAAAGAGTCCTTTCACCAGATCTTTGACTTCTTCTGCTGCCTGTCCCTTGGCTTCTTCTACTTTCTTGTTCAGCTCCTTCTTGGCACTGTCCTGGGCGGCATCGGCTTTTGCTTTCAGCTGTTGTCTGACACTGTCTTTTTGAGCCTCAAATTGCTCTTTGACTTCCTCCTGGACTTTTTGCTTCTCAGAAGAGACCCTTGATTTGAGGGCATTGGTGATCAATGCTTCCATGCTGTTCCCTCCAGCTAAGCTTAATTTGGGTTGATTGTAGCTACCTCCCAGATTAATGGCTATGGGTATATTGCTGTCTCCGGTTGCTTCGGTTCCGGAGATGGCAGCAAGCAGGTTATTGGCCTGGCTTCCCAGTTTTCCTGCAGGAACCTGCATATTGATGAGGTAATTGATGCTTCCATCAAATCCCGTGGTACCTTGAATTTTGGCCTGATAGTCCCAGAGTTTGATGTCGAAAGGCTTTACTTCCAGCATTCCATCTTTGATTTCTGCCGTTAGGTTCAAATCTTTCAGCTGAATGGTATTTCCATCCTTCAACTTGGTCAGTGAAGTAATTCCGCTGACGATTTTGCTGTTTTCCAGTTTGGCCTGTACCACTTCAATAAGTCCGCTTCCATCCAGTGAGGATAAAATCGGCATCATGTTTTGTGCTAAATTTCCCGAAAGAGAAAAGTTAGTGGAGAAATCCCCCTCTAAGTGTTGGGCTACAGGAGCAAAAGCTTTAATGGTATTGAAGGAATGGAAGGCTTCTTTGATCTGCATTCCCAAAACCTTGAAATCTAAATTGAACTTGGGGTCTTTGATGTTTTGGGTATTGTAAGCACCGTTCATGGTGACCTGACCACCCAGTGTCTTCATTCCCGTGTCCTTAAACGTCAATATACCGTCTCTTAAAACCATAACGCCCTTGGCCTCCTTAAAAACCAGGTTATCATAAAGCACCTCGTCGGCATTTACCGACATGGTAAAGTCGATGTTTTTGGGGAGTTCTATCAGGCTTAGCTCGGTGGTATCTGACGTGTTGCTTTCACTTTCGGTCATCCACTCGTTAATGTTGAATTTAGTGGAGCTGATATTCAGCTTGCCGCTCAGTACGGCGTTTTCTTCAAAAGCATAGGCCATATAATTGGCCAGACTACCGGTGGCTTTGACAGGGCTTTCGCCCAATCTTGCATCAAACTGGCTCAGATTAACCGTTTGAGGACTGAAGTCGCCCGTGGCCTGATGAATTCTGATCCCTTGGGGAAGGTCCTTATCCGTATAATAAAAATTAGTTAAGCTTACTTGCCCACGGGTGTCCAATCGGTTGTACCGCTCCGCTTCCACGTCTGCATAACTTCCCTTGCTGTCGATATCGGCCTTGATTTTACCATCCATGATGACTTCTTCCATAGGGAAGATCTTGCTGATCTTACCGAGGTCTACAGCGCCATGAACGGAACCATCCCAATTTAATTTATCCAGGTCACTGATTTTCAGGTTTCCTTGAATCTGCTCCCCTTCTAGGGTAAATCCAAAACGGGAAAGGTCTACCATAAAATCACTCATCTTCCCTGAACTGTTTTCTACGACCGTATTTACATTCAGTGCCTCAATGGGGGCTTCGTAATCATCGCTTTTCACATAGCCATTTTTCAGGGCTAACTTTGCATTGATGGCGGGAATGATTTCCGCAACACTGTCGTACCGTCCTTTGGCGCTTGCATCCACATCCAGCATGCCTTTTAGCTCCATTCCTTCTATTGGGAAGATGGAGGTCAGTTCTTCTAGGTTGAGCTTTCCTTTGAGCTGACCGTCGATATCATAGGATATCAGATTTTCCAGCAGTAGCCTTCCTGAAATAGGGTTGGAACCAATGGTCAGATTAAATTGTGGGATATCCACTTTGGTATTGTCGAGATGGTTGGTTTTGTTGCTGACCGACATGTCGACATTGATATTGTTGACAGGTTTGGGTAGGTCGGGGTATTGGAACATGCCATCAGTCACTTTGAGGGCAATATCAAAGGAAGGAAAAGCCTGCTCATTGTATGTTCCTTTGAAATAGCCACCAAAATCCATGGTTCCGCTGGTTTTGATTCCTTCAAAAGAGGAAGTGTAGATTCCGGGAACCAAGGAAAGTATACTTTTGAAGGTATTTTCTTTTCCTTCGAAGGTCAGGTCAAAGTCAATGTCTTCTTCTGGCATGGCCATAAATCCATCCACGTCAAAGAAAAAGTCGTTCAACCCAAACTGCCCTTCTCCAAAAGTAAACTTCATTTGTCCCATATCCACCTGGATCTTTGTATCTGCCGTAAGGAGTTTGTTGCTGAGGTAATTCACTTCCTCATAATCCATTCGGACAATATTGGTCTGTAACTTACCATCCACGTCATAGACATCAGCAGTAAAGTCTCCCCGGCCTTCGAGATCAAAATCCTTTAGGGCGAGGAAATAATTCAGTTGACGATCATCATAGATAAAATTGACATTTTCCACTTCGATGAGGTCAATGCCTAACTTAAAGTTCGACGGCTCTTCAGGAACATCTTCCTCTCCTGTATCGATGGCAATATCATAATTGGCGGTCCCGTCTTCAAGGACTTTGACATAAATACTGCCACCATCAAGGTGTAACCCCGTGAGCTCCGGATAGTCTCCAAAAATCAGCGACATCAAATTAAAGTCTACTTGGAAATTATCAATGTGGGCCAGGGTGTCATTTTCAAAAGGGACATTGCCCGTGATGCCCAACTGGCTTACTGAGGCCGATATGTTCGGGAATCGTTTAAAGGCAGAAAGACTGAAATTGTTTACGTCATAGTAAACTTGGGCATTTACGGAATTGGCGATTTCCTGATCTATCCGCGCCACTATTTTATCTTTAAAGATAATGGGCAATGCAATCAGACTGACTAATAAAAAAGCAAAAACGGCTAAAGTTATAATAAGGACTTTTTTCATGGCAAATTAAATTTGATATATCCTAAACGACTTCTCTTTAGGGAGAAGTTTAAAAAAGCTTACTAAAATTACATCAAATTTAATGCCTTGAAAAACAAAGTGGGCAAAGAGTGAGGGGAAATCAAAAAGTTATTAAACGGACATTAATTTAAAGTGGTAATCAATATTTTCATTCTTTTGATGGCTGATTTGCTTTCTGAGATGATAAAAGGCTTCTAGCAGAGGAGCATTCTTAAGCTTTCCTGCGTCAATGGCCTTGAAGCCGATCAGCTCTATTAATTTTTTTACCCTGAATTTATCCACATCCGAATCTCCGCAGAAATAGGTTTCCTTGACCAGTTCCAAGGGATCTGAATTGGGATAATCCAAGCCTAGGTTGTTAAAGCCCTTCAAAACACGGTCATAGCCTGCATTCTCCTGGATATAGCAGGTATTGCAGGCAAAATCTGAGTTGTAATTTCCGTTAGTGCAGTCCACCACAATTTTGTCCTTGCCCTCCAACTGGCGCAGGCATTTGCAGACCAAGGGCAGGTACTCATTTTCGCAGCAAATAAGGATGATATCTGATTTTTCGATGGTTTCGCAATAACCGAATACCTTATCTTTTTGCATTTTGAGAATCTTCCATTCAATCTGCTTGGCTTCAAACTCTTCCCTTACTCCGAAAACCACCTTTAAGCCCATGGACAGGTATTTGTTTCCCAAAGTTATAGATAGTTTCGTCCCTCCTAATATTCCTAAAGTCATCCGAATTCCGTTATTATCAAAGTATTCTTTAAATAGTTAACGACAAAGCTGAAGATTTCTTTTTCAGGTGATAAAAAAGAACTGTTGGGTGATGATTGTCGTCCAAATTGTCTACTAGCACAATTATCTGAAAACTATAAAATTTTTGACTCCTTACCAAATATTTTACTGTTTATGTGCTTGGAAACAAGCACAATACGTTTGTTTTCCTATAAAACTCCCAAAAGGGAGGCAAATAGATGTAAAAGGACGTGTTTACCAAACACTTTTTATCTCTCCGAGCAATTCGTCATGTGTTACGGTATTGGATGCAATAATTTCCCTGCCAAACACGTAGTCGTCGCCACCTTTGAAATCTGTCACTTTTCCTCCAGCTTCCTGAACAATAATCACGCCACCGGCTACATCATAAGAGTTAAGATTGTATTCGAAGAAACTCTCCACCCTTCCTGATGCCACATAACATAGGTCCACTGCGGCACTACCGATCCTTCGAATGCCATGGGAGTTTTTCATAATGTGCTTTAAGACAGATAGATAGGTGTCTATGTGGTTGAAATCATAATAAGGAAATCCGGTGGCCACTAAACTGGAGGCCAAATCTGGCGCACTGCTGACAGTTATTTTGGTATCATTACAGTAGGCTCCCCCTCCTTTTGTGGCATAAAAACATTCATTATTGTTGACTTCATACACAACTCCCAAGACAATTTCCCCATCTTTCATCAAAGCAATGCTTACGGAGAATACAGGAATGCCATGGACAAAATTGGTCGTTCCATCCAGCGGGTCTACAATCCAATTGTAGACTTCGGCTTGTTTGTTTTCTGTCCCTTCCTCTGTGATAAAGCCCGCTTCAGGCAGGATTTTCTTCAGGCCCTCAACCACAATCTTTTCAGCCTCCTTATCCACATAGGAGACCAGGTCATTAAAGCCTTTGTGCTCTACATTATTTAAATCAAAATTTTGTCTTTCCCTTCTAATAAATGCCCCCGCCTCTTTTGCAATAAGAATGGTTTTTTCCAATAATGCTTTAAGTTCCATGTTTTAGTTTTTTCCTGCTACAGTAATTACTATTTCCCCCTTTATGGGATTTTCCTGATAATATGCGATAAGCTCGGATAAGGTTCCCCTGATGTTTTCCTCGTAGATTTTGGTCAGCTCTCGAGAGACACAAGCGATTCTTTCTTCCCCAAAATTTTCACTGAACTGGGTAAGGGTCTTTAATAAGCGGTGCGGTGACTCATAAAAGATCATGGTTCTGCTTTCATCCATCAACCCTTCCAGCCGGGTTTTACGGCCTTTCTTATGGGGCAAAAAGCCTTCAAAGACAAAGCGGTCGTTGGGAAGGGCAGAATTGACCAGTGCCGGCACAAAAGCGGTGGCACCGGGAAGGCAGTTGACGGTCAGCTCAGCCTCTCTGGCGGCCCTGACCAAAAGAAAGCCGGGATCCGAAATGGCAGGTGTCCCCGCATCACTGACTAAGGCAAACTGCTCACCGGACTGCATGCGCTCCACCAACTTCTCCACGGTTTTGTGCTCATTAAAAATATGATAACTCTGTAAAGGGCGCTTGATGTCGAGGTGCTTCAGCAGTTTTCCTGTAGTCCTGGTATCTTCTGCTAAAATAACATCAACGCTCTTCAGTACATTGATGGCCCTTAATGTGATGTCCTCAAGATTTCCTATTGGTGTGGGCACCAAATAAAGGTGGGGTCTATGCTCCTCTGTCATCGTTTGATTTTATCAATGGCTTCAGCAAGCTTTCTGTCCTTTTCCGTGACGGTATTGCCGGCATCATGCGTGGTAAGCTCGATTTCCACTGTATTGTACACATTGCTCCAATTGGGGTGGTGCCCATGTGCTTCCGCCAAAAAAGCCACCCGGCACATGAACGCAAAGGCCTCGGTAAAATCCGAAAATTTAAACGTCTTTTTAAGTTTATTGTCTTCTTCTTTCCACATAGCCGTGTTTTTTTAGAGTGAAATAATCCCTTCTATTTTGGATGCTTTTTCATAAACCCTGATGATCGCTTCGCTGTCCTGCATCATGGCTTTGATGGTAGCGCTTACATAAGTGCCCTTGGCAGATTCTTTAAACACCACATCATTATTGGGCATCAGTGCCGCCACTTCGTTTTCCTTTCCCTTGGGGACAATAAATTTAAACATGTACAGCGCCGGGAAGGTGTTCTGTGCATCCAGTTTTTCTTTAAAAGCTACCTTGTCAAATGTCTTATTCATAATAACTTCGAATTTAGTCTATTAACACGACAGATAAAAAATAAAATCCCTAAACAAGAAAATCCCACCCTCGGTAAGGAGAGTGGGATTTCATTTATGATCCATCCTTTCTTTAGAAGAATTTGTATCTGTAATCTTTTACTTCGGATAATTCTTCAGCGGCCATCATGATCATGTAGGTGGCACGCTGCTGGGCACTGGCCTTCAGCTGGTTCTGGTACATGCTGTAATCAGCCACCTCACTTGCAGGTGTCAAGCCGTTCAGTTTTCCAACCACAATGCCAATATCCTCTTGGATAGGCTTGGTAATCTGACCTTGTTGGAGTCCGAAAATAGCGCCTACAGCCTTAGGAGCATAGCCGATACCTGGAATGGTATTGTCGCTCAGCTTCAGGTCAGCCGCTGTTCCCAAAGAGGCGTATTCTGGAAATGCCTCTTTCATTGCAGAAAGGCTTTCTTTGCCGGCAAGTTTGTCGATGATGACCTTTGCCTTTTTCTCATTTCTCACTTGAGCGGTAACTTCAGACCTCACTTGGTTCAAAGTAACTTCTTCCCCTTCAATAGCTCCTTTGAGGGTAGCTACGACATATGCATTATCCAATTCGAAAACCTGGGATACTCCTCCGATTGAGGCGTCGTTATAGGCCCATCTTACCACTTCTCTGGCACCTGATAGGTTATTGATAGACCGGGCGTTTGGAGCTAGGCCGTTCGCCTCCATGATTCGGTAACCTTCCTCATCGGCATTTTTCTTGAATTCATCGGCATTGCCGGTATTGGCAGCAAAGTAATCGGCATTTCGGAAAATCTCGTTTCTGGTAGCATCGCTTGGACCCAACTCCAGTTCCAAAATAGCCAATTTAATGGTTTCAGACTTCGGTAATTCAGTAACACTGATGATGTGATAGCCATATTCGGTTTCAACAACACTGTTTAACAATCCAGTTGATTTGGCCGCAAAAACAGCGTCTGCAAAAGGCTCCACAAAGTCCGCCTTGGCAAACCAGCCTAAATCACCACCTCTTCTGGCAGTACCATCCTGGCCATATTGCTGCGCCGCAGCAAAGAAATTGCCTGATTCTTTCACCTCAGCCAAAACTTTTTCAGCTTGTGCCTTGACTTCTGCTTTGGCCGCTTCATCCATCCCTTGAGTATTGAACAGGATGTGGCTTGCACGCATTCTAGGAGTGCCATCAAACTTACCGGATACTTTGTAGGTAACATAAGTGGAACGGTCAGTAATGTACGGTCCATAAATGGCACCTTCTTCAGGGTTGTCTGTATTGGAAGCCAACGTAGCTGGCAAAGCATCCCCTGGAAGGAAAGTCCTGAAAGGATTGCTGATTTCTGAGTTTCTAAGTACAAACAAGGAGTCATCTGCGGATCCTCTAAGTTCTTCTGTCAACTGGTTGATCTCTTGGATAACAGCGGCAGAGTCTTCACCACTAGGGTGCAAGTCAAACCTGATATAAGAAATGTCCCTTGATTTAGAAGCTTGGAACCTACCCTTGTTTTTGGATAAGTAGTCTTTCAAGTCAGATTCACTGATGGTAATGGCCGAATCTGATACTGCGTAATAAGGAACAAACAAATGTTCCACATCCGCTACACTGTTTTGCATTTTGTACTGCAATGCTCCTTCTTCTTTATTGGCATAGGAAGAAGAAGCCAACAGGTTGTCATATTTGATTCTTAACCTAGAATCGGCAAAAGTCTGTTCTTGTTGCGCCCAAAAGGCCCTTTGTTGAGCGGGAGCTGATTCCAGTGACTGCAAAAATGAAACCAATTGTTGTCTGTCAAATTCACCGGTTTCCGGATTGGTCAATTGTTGACGAAGTTCGGCTACAATGTTTTTGCCCTGTACCATATCCACCAATTCCTCATCGGAAATGGTCATTCCCAAGGCCTGGTATTGCTCAGAGAAAACCCGCTTTACAATCATCGCCTGCCATGCCTGCTCACGGATGCTGTACATCTCGTTTTCAGTTGGGTTTCTACCTGTATTCTGAAGGTAGTTTTGTTTGAAGCGTTCTATCTCCGCCACGTATTCTTCATAGGAAATCTCTTCCCCATTAATCTCTCCTACAACGGTATCCCTCCCTCCAAGGAGCATGGAATTTGGACCCAATAAGTCTCCGCCCACAAGGAAAAGTATCAATCCTACTGCAATAACACCGATTGCAAGACCTGTTCTCTGTCTAATTTCTTTTATTAACGCCATTCTTCTAGTTTTTGAAGTGTCGCAAAATAATTACATCTAACGATAAATTCAAAATATTATCGTTGTCAATAAATTACTTATTGCATGCTATTAGGTATTTATCTTTAATTTCACCGTATCGATTCGGTGTTCCTGCTTGGAAACCACCGTAAAAGTAAAGGGCCCATATACCGCTGCTTCCCCTTTCTTGGGGATATTTTCCGTCAAGGAAAGGATAAATCCTGACAAGGTATCGTAGTCTCCTTCGGGCAAATTCCAATCGTATTTTTCATTTAAATAATCTATCTCGTGTCGGGCACTTAAGAGGTATTCTGTCTCAGAAAGCTGTTGTTCGATCAGGTCATCACTATCATACTCATCCTCAATCTCACCAAAGATCTCCTCGATGATATCCTCCATGCTCACAATTCCGCTCGTTCCCCCAAACTCATCTACCACCAAGGCCAGACTTTTCCTCTCAGAAATAAACTGGATCAGCAGCTCATTCACCAATGCAGTTTCGGGAACGATAATAATGGGAGTGAGGATATCGCTGATGTTTTTGGGCTTTTTGAAAAGTTCCAAGTGATGGCAATAGCCGATCACATCATCGATGTTTTCCTTGTAAACAATGATTTTGGAATGGCCGCTTTCCATGAAGATTTCCTTCAGGTCCTGGATGTTGTCTTCTACATCTACGGCCACTATATCGGTCCGGGGAACCATACAGTCCCGGGCTTTAACTTTTTTGAATTCTACGGCATTGTCGAAGATCTTTGTGTCAATATCCATCCCCTCATCTCCTTCGGTCTCCAGGTTGTTTTGGATAAAGCTGTTCAAGTCCGTGATTTTGAAGACGGGTTTGTCCTCGCTGTAATCTAGCTTCAGGATTTTGGTGATAAATAAGCGGGAAAGGCTCACCACCAGCCAAACCACGGGATACATCAGGTAATAAATCACTAAAAACGGCACTGCAAAAAAGCTCAGCAGACTGTTGGGGTTAAGCATAAAGATGCTTTTGGGAATAAACTCTGCCGTGATCAGAACGATTATCGTCGAAATGATGGTCTGAATGATCAGCACCGCAGCTTGGTGGTTGAGGCCTTCCGGCAAGAACTCCTGAATGCTTGGCTCCAGCAGGTAGGCCATGAAGATACCATATACCACTAAGGAGATGGTGTTTCCCATCAAGGTAGTACCGATAAACTGACCGGGTTTTTTCATGAACCTTGCCAGAACTCTTCCCGTGAATTCCCCTTGCTTATTCTGCAGCTCTATGTGGAGCTTATTTGCTGATACAAAAGCAATCTCCAATCCCGAGAACAAAGCTGAAAACAACAAGGTAATCAGGACATACATCAAATATTGATATTCCATTAAGGGCGCCTTTTCTTTTTGTTTTGATGTTGATCAGCTTCACTCTGCTCTCGTTCAGCGATCTTTGTTTTCATGTATTTGTACCAAAATAGCATGGCCACAGCAAACATAAAAATAGGATAGCTAAAAGTTATCCCTTGGGTCATCGTTACATGTGTCCCAATGATCACCAGTGCTGCTGACAACGATAGTAGTATGATTCCTTTCAACTTCATAGTAATGCTTTTACGGGCAGTTATTGCTCGCCTGTTTCCTGTTCCTCCTCTTTTAGGATAACGTAGGTATCGACAATGTCATAAAAGGTAATGTCATTTAAGGTCTCATCAGACCGCATTCCATTGGCATTGACGATATTTCCATCATCCTGTTCTACTGTAACAAATTTTTCGGTATAGATGGTCTTTTTTCTTTCATCCCAGTAGAGCTCCTCGGAGTTAAGCTTGGTTCCCTTCTTGATATTGTGGACCCTGACATCCCCTTCTCCACGGTAGATCTTTTCTTTGGTATCCTGAAAACCATGATCGGCACGAATGGTAGAGCGCAGGCTCCCGTCTTTTTCGTAAAAATAGATCATGATTCCTTCGGGAAATTCAGAATCTCCGTTTTCAAATACCAACTGTTTCTCCGCCACCACTTTCACCGTCACCACGGCCGAATCACTGCGGTAGACTTCCATTCCGGAGGTCACCCGATAAGGGCCTGTATAGTTCTCCAGTTGCCTAAGATCGACACTTTCCCGACAGGAACTGGCTACCAGCGAAATCAGTAGGACTGTTAAACTCCATTTCATAGCACAAATTTATCAAATAAATCGGTTATTCGATTTTGTACGAAATACAAAAGGCGGTTATACCAACCGCCTTTGTGTATTAATGTATTTAGTCTGATCGTAAATCCTAGTCCCTGGTTTTCAAAGAAACCGTCTGGGCAATCCAGCAACCGGTATTGATGGTCTGCCCAACTTGGAAACCTTCTGTAAAGAGTTCTTCCTTAGAAGGGAATCTTGCTTTGGCATTGGCCATGCCGGTGTTGTCACCTGCTTTGGCAAAGGCATCGTAAGCGGCGATAAAGATCGAGTAATCTTTCACTCTACTTTGTCCACCTCTACAGTCTCCAGCAGAAGTCATGTACAAGCTTCCGATGAAAGACCAAGCCTCTCCTGCTTTGCTACTGTCTAGCTCAGCTGCTTTCATTGCTGACTGACGCGCAGCGGATTTTTGACCAAGCTTGGCATGAGCTTTGGCAAGATCATATTGTACTTCAGCTTTCTGTTGATCATTTTCAGCCAATTCCAATGCTTTCTGGAACATTTCAGCTGCTTTATCAAATTCTTGGTTTTGTACATATCTCATACCTCTAACCTGAGAGGTGGAGAAAGTTGGATTGTCGTTATCCACTACTTCCAAGGCTTTGGTAAACGTTTCGGAAGAAGTACACTTGTACTGTACAGAATATTGGAAGATCTTCTTGGCCAAAGCAATATTGGATGGATCAGCTTCCAATTGTGGTCCCATTTTGTTCTGGATAAAATCACAGTCGATGATTTCCATGGCTACAAGAATTTGATCCAAGGTTCCTTTCTGACTGGATACATCCTGTCCTTCAGCAGCAGCCTTGTCCAACCTTGTGTAAAGGTTATCATAGATGTCCAAAACTTGCTCTGGGGTATAGGCATTATTATAAGCGAAATTTCTGTAGACCAGGTCAAAGTAAGCTGGAACCAGGCCTATGGTGTTGATCTCACCATTCATTTCTATGTCTTTTGCAAAGTATGAAGCGGCATCTGCTACCTTTTCTTTGTCTCCTCTATAGTACTTGTAGGCGTAGTAGGCTTTGTTTTCTATCCACTCAGGCTCATTGTTGTATTTTTCAGCCCTCAATTCATAGACTGTAATAACGGAATCCTGATAGGTTCTTTTCTGGGCTTCATCAGAAACCGCCTGGGATGCACCGTCATACACGGTCACGCCATTGATGTATATTGCCTCGTTCAGGTCAGGAGCATTGACCAATAACCAATGCAAAGGTTTGGTTGCCTTTACAAATTGATCAGATTTCATGTAATCGTTGTAGGCAGCGTTGTACTCCCTCGCTTTTGCTTCCAGCTGTGGATCAGAAGGCCAGTTCCAGCCCTCCTGCGCATTTGCTAGCCCCACAAACACAAAAGACAATAACCCTAATAATGCAAATTTAGCTTTCATACTTGTTATGTTTATTCAAATACTCTTTTGTAGAACCAACTGTTATCATTGATCGAGAAGCCTAGGGAAAATTTCACATAATTCTCCCGAACCAAGCCATTGTCTGTTGCACCTCTCTGTCCCAATTTTACCGCCAGATTCAGCAGCGATAAGTTGTTCATGGGAACTGAAGCTCCAAAATTAATGCCAATATCATTGACCTTATTTTGGTTGATCAGATATGGAGTCTGCTCGAATTCAATCCCGGCACGGAAAGTAGACCTCATGAAAATGCTTTCCAGTGAATAGATGTCAGGAACAAATTGCCCCCCTAGACCTATTTTAAAAGATTCTCCCAGGCCAGAGTTTTCCCCGGTAAAGGACCTATAATCCCTAAAATCTTGATGTTGAGCTTCAAGACCAATTACAAATTTATTAATTTTTTCGAAAGATACTCCATAACCTAATTTATTAGGTAGATAGATGTTGCCTTTTTCATTGTCAAAAATCAACTGGCCATTTGAATCAGGATCGTCTGCTTCACCAAAATCAGCCATCTTAGCAAACTGTTTTGCCGTGAGGTCCCCAAATACCTGATAGATGGCCCCAAAATTCAAACGGCTGCGGTCTCCCGTCCTGGCCTCATAATGAAGACCTCCTTTTAAGGAAAAATCATTTAAACTCGTGCGCTCATAGTATTCTGAAGAAATACCAGTCGGAACCCCATCCTCATCCTCCAGGGTCAGCTGCTGTCTTCTTATCGTAGCGCCAAATATGTAAGAGGTTTGAAGGCCTATATTCAGATTTTTAAAAAGCTCCAGTCCTGTGGACAGATAGACCTCACTGATGCCGCCGTTACCGTTGATTCGGTTGACTGAATTAAGGTTTGAATTGACTACTGGGCCGGTCACCAGGTGCTCATAATCCACTGAACTGATCTGGTTCAAGCCTAAGCCAACGGTCCATTTTCTGGGTTTGATAGGGAGTGAAACGGTTACATAGCTCAAGCCCCCGCCATCAAGCGTTGCCGAGCTGTTTTCCGTTTCAGCAGTGAACCGCTTATAGTTGAAAGCGGCTTGGAAGTTGAAAACGTTGTTTTTTACGGACAAAGCCGGATTGACCTGGTTGACGGACCAGGCATCACCATAACTGATACCCAGACCACCCATAGCCTGGTTTTGGGTAAGGCCGGAATTGTTCATGTCCCCAATTCCAATGGAACTATAGGAAGATGAACCTACCTGAGCGTTTACTTGGTTGAATATGAAAAAGGCGCAAAATACGCCAATCAGTTGCAGTCTAGTTTTTATCGGCATTGTAAATTAAAATTCTATTCAGTCCATGCAGGACCAAATTGGGGAGTACAAATATGTGGTCTTTTGTTAAGCTTTCAAAGAATTTTGCATCCCCTCCACAAATAAAGACCTTTAAATCTGGGTGTTTACTCAAATATTGGCTGATTACCCCTGCCACTTCATGCTTAATCCCGTGATAAACACCACTTTTAATCCCATTTATTGTATTGCGACCGACCAATTCCGGAACATTTTCTGTTTCAGAAAATGCTACTTCAGGTAGCCTGGCGGTCAATTTGCTCATGGCCTGAAACCTCATTTTGAAACCCGGGGAAATGGCTCCGCCCTGAAAAACACTTGCTTCATCTATAAAATCATAGGTGATACAAGTGCCCATATCTATGCTTAGGACAGGTGCAGAACCTGCCGTGCCCAATGCGCCGATCGCTGCAGCCAAACGGTCCAATCCAAGGGTGTGGGGAGTTTCATAACCGTTTTTGACAGGAATATCTACCCCGTTTTCCAAGTAAAGGAATTCAAAGGGCAGCATTACTTCAAGTTCCTCTTTTGCCCATCTCACAGAACTGATGATCGCCCGCTGATAAGACCATTTGGATATTGCCTGCAATAAGTCATCAATGTATTCCACAGTGCTCTCTTCCAAGAGCAGGTGGTCCTCAAATAAAGCTGACTTGATTCTGGTATTTCCAATATCTATAATGAGGTTCCGCAAATTTATCCGATCGCTTGATTTTCTTCCCTTTTGCTTGTGCCTATAAGCAAAAGTAAAAGGGAAGCCTAAATTTCGGGCCTAAAATAAGGATTTTAGGAACCGGGTTTGAATTCGACCAATTAAAATTATCTTTAACCCGACGATTTTAACAAACTTTAACCCTTATGGCGGATTCGCACACCTATCATATTTTGGGATTAATGTCCGGAACGTCCGGCGATGGATTGGATATGGCTTATGCCAGGTTGGTCTTTGATGGCCAATGGTCATTCACGATGCTGAATGCGACCACAATGGAATTCCCGTTGGATTTGGGCGCTCGTTTATCCAAAGCCCATCTGCTTTCCGGGGAACAGTTATGTCTACTGGACAGGGAGTTTGGGACCTGGATGGGCCAATGTGTCAAAATTTTTTGTGAAAAAGAGGGACTTTCGCCTGATGCAGTGGCCTCACATGGTCATACTGTCTTCCACCAACCTCAGAAAAGGCTCACCACCCAGATAGGCTGTGGGTGGAGTTTGATGCAGGCTTCTGGGTTGGCGGTGATCAATGATTTCAGAACCAGGGATGTACTTTTGGGCGGGCAGGGAGCCCCACTGGTACCGATAGGTGACCATTTTTTGTTTCCAGAGTATAATCTGTGTCTCAACCTAGGCGGGATTTCCAATATCTCTATGGTTACCAAGGGGCAAAGAGTGGCGTTTGATATTTCCCCATTCAATTTGCTATTGAACCATTTTGCTTCTAAAAAAGGCCTGGCCTACGATAATGGGGGACAGCTGGCAAGATCAGGAAAGGTGAATGCTCTGCTGTTGGAGAAATTGAACTCCTTACCGTTTTACACGCAACAGGGAGCCAAATCACTTGGTAGGGAAGATATCGAAACGGTTTTTCTACCCCTGCTAGAACAGGAAAATGATACTTCTGAAAATATACTGGCCACTTTGATAGCCCATTATTCCTTTCAGATAGCTAAAGTCTGTCTTGCTTATGAACAATCGCCCGACAGCAAGCTTTTAATTACGGGTGGTGGAGCCTATAATGATTATTTTGTGGAGCAACTGTCAGCGCTTCTGGTAGGGAAAATAGAGACCGTGGTGCCTGAACCTGAAATCGTGGAGTTTAAGGAAGCCCTGATTTTTGCCTTTCTGGGGGCGTTAAAATTAAGAAATGAAGTGAACACTATGGCCTCAGTGACAGGCGCCTCAAGAGATAGCTGCGGAGGGACCTTGTACATGCCCTAGCTTGATAGTGCAGTTTTATTTGTCAGTGAAACAATGTCGTTTTGGTTAAAACCTACCTATCCAGTAGCCTTTATCGGTTAAATACGACTATTTTCCTTGCCTATCGTCGAAGGCGGTAGATTTTGGATATTATCCTCTTTTTTCTGGACATTTTCATTAAATTGAAGCAAAATTTTGTCAATAGCTAAGTCTGTCTTAAAACATTGTCGGTTGGTTTGAGGACTTAAAAACCAGCGGTATATGTTTTATTATTAATAAGTGGGCTTGTTATAAAACCTAAAAACCTTAAAATGATCACTGAAATTGAAAGATCGGGTGTAAAAATAGCCCATGTAAGATTTTTTTATATTTTTGTGCAACCTAATCACCTTGGGTATGATTGAACTGCTCAAAAAGTTTGAGAACCAAAAACCTGAAATCGTTTTTGAATGGAATGACAGTGAGACCGAGGCTGAAGGATGGGCGGTGATCAATTCTTTGAGGGGAGGAGCTGCAGGAGGCGGCACTCGTATGAGAAAAGGATTGGACAGAAGAGAGGTCGAGTCTCTTGCAAAAACCATGGAAATCAAGTTTACCATTTCCGGTCCGCCCATTGGTGGGGCCAAGTCCGGGATCAACTTTGATCCATCGGATCCAAGGAAGAACCAGGTGCTCAAAAGATGGTATCAGGCCGTAATGCCGATTTTGAGAAACTATTATGGGACTGGAGGTGACCTTAATGTGGATGAAATCAATGAGGTCATTCCGATCACGGAATCCTTTGGACTGTGGCATCCCCAGGAGGGCATTGTAAACGGGCACTTTCATGCTACAGAGCCAGAAAAAATCCGGAAAATAGGGCAGCTGAGACAAGGGGTTTCCAAAGTTTTGGAAGATCCTCATTACACTCCTGACGGACCGAAGAAATATACCGTAGCTGATATGATTACCGGCTTTGGCGTAGCCGAATCAATCCGGCATTACTACAAACTCTGGGGAGGTAAGCTCAAAGGGAAGCGGGTCATCATCCAAGGCTGGGGAAATGTAGGTTCTGCTGCAGCTTGCTTTCTAGCGGTCGAGGGGGCAAAAATTGTCGCCATTATGGATAAAGATGGTGGGGTAATTAAGGAGGCTGGCTTTACACTTGACGAAGTACGCCAATTGTTTACTGGTAGAGAAGGCAATAAATTAGTTTCAGAGGAGTTGATACCATCTGAGGAAATGGACCAAAAGGTATGGGATCTTTCACACGAAATTTTTATTCCTGCCGCTGCTTCCAGGTTGATAAGCAAAGAAAAAATGGACAGGTTGATCCGGGCAGGGCTGGAGGTTATCTCATGTGGTGCCAATGTGCCCTTTGCTGACAAAGAAATTTTCTTTGGTCCGATCGGAATGGATGCGGACAACAGGGTGGCTGTCATTCCGGACTTTATTGCCAACTGCGGGATGGCCAGAACATTTGCCTACCTCATGTCCGAAGGGGCTTTGGTCACAGACAAGGCTATCTTTGAAGATGTCAGCAATACCATTTTGGGAGCTTTGGAAAAAACGTATAGTAGGCAACCTGCAAAAACAGGAATAGCCCAAAAGTCATTTGAAATAGCCTTAAATATTTTGTTACAAAAGTGATTCCTATGGTCATGAAGAAATGTTAACATAAAATTAATTTATTCCATCAATACCAGTTTGGTTTGGTGGGATCGGGCCAAATTCTGTACTTTAGGGGCGCTAAATTCCTCTTGGCTAAACCCTTAAAAGAAGACGAAATTTCAACTAAAAACCGAAACCTATTAATCTAATTTCATTTTAATGAAGAATATTATAATTGCTATTGGGATTGTTTGGGGAGCTATATTTTGTACAGCCCCTCTTTCAGCAATGGCTCAGAATGATCACCAACCTATAGAAACAGTCCAACATCGGGAAGTAACCGATGATAATCATCTTTCAGATACTGCGCATGACAGCGCAGATGCTGAAGGGCATGATGGAGAAGCTGAAGCGCATGGCCACGCGCCCGTCTGGCTGGTTATTCCATTTGTGGTGTTGCTTTTGATGATTGCTACAGGTCCCTTGTTTTACGAGCATTTTTGGCACCACAATTATCCAAAGGTGGCCATTGCTTTGGCGGCTTTAGTGGTCGGATACTATTTATTCGTCCTGCACAATGTCCATCATCCAGTGCATGCCCTGGCGGAATACCTACAGTTCATTGCCCTTTTGGCTTCGTTATACATTGCTTCTGGCGGTATTTTGATCGAAATAGACAAAAAATCCACTCCATTGGCGAATGTAGCCCTATTGCTAATAGGGGCTATCATTTCAAACCTGATAGGCACCACCGGTGCTTCTATGCTTTTGGTGAGACCGTTTATCCGACTGAATAAACATAATATACAGGCTTATCATATCATCTTCTTTATTTTTATGGTCAGCAACGTGGGAGGTTCACTTACGCCTATTGGTGACCCGCCATTGTTCTTGGGCTTTCTGAAAGGTATTCCGTTCTTCTGGACCTTGGAGCATAACTGGCCTGCTTGGATTTTGGCACTTGTGATTCTTGCCCTTGTATTCTATTTCATCGATAGGAAGCTCGGAAGGGCGAATGATGCCGAGGAAATCGATAAGACGGTCTACAGCAATAAAGTGTCCTTGATAGGTTCCAAAAACTTCCTATGGTTACTGGTGATCATCATTTCGGTTTTCCTTGATCCCAATGTGATCGACTGGGTGCCTGCGATCCATTATGACGGAGTGAAGTTTTCATTTATCCGGGAGACCATCATGTTTTCGGTAGCGTTCTTCTCCTACAAATTTGCTGATCAAAGGGCCATTAAGGGGAATGAGTTTAATTTTGAGCCCATACGGGAAGTAGCTTTTATCTTTATAGGTATTTTCGGTACCATGATGCCGGCCTTGGAGCTGGTGGGAGATTTTGCCAAGTCCCCTGAAGGATCAAAACTGATCACGCACAATACCCTATACTGGGGAACCGGTTTGCTTTCAGGCTTCTTGGACAATGCTCCTACCTACCTTAATTTCCTGGCGGCGGCGATGGCTTCCAAAGGGGCAAGTATAGGCGATGTGGAAATGGTAAGGGAATTTGCTATGGATGGTTATCATGATTCAGCCTTTGAGCTCATGGCGATCTCTCTGGCAGCCGTATTCTTTGGGGCGATGACCTACATAGGAAATGGACCCAATTTTATGGTGAAATCAATTGCCGAGCAGACAGGTATCAAAATGCCTTCTTTCTTTGGCTACATCATTCGGTTTTCCATCCCTATCTTATTGCCGGTGCTTATTATCGTATGGCTTGTTTTCTTCGCCATGGTCTGATGTGCCAGCTGGGGTTTGACACCAATAAAAAAGGCCTGACAACTAAATGTCAGGCCTTTTTTATTATCCGTTAGTAGGTGTTATTAGCTACCTAATTATTTTTCCTTCTATTTCTATTTCATTGGGTGAGAGAAACCATACTTTCTGATGCCCCTTCACTTGATAGTTTTCCATCAGTCCTTCCGCATTGATCTCAAGGTTGCCCTCTGAAGAGGAGCTGTAAAAGAGATTATCCGTTGCTGTTTTGAAATGAATGCTGCTGACCTCTTGGCTGCCTGGATGAAAATCGACGATTATTTCCTGTACCAGCCCTTTTTCTCCCGGCTTAAGGCTGTGGACCAATCTGTCTTTGTCCTCGGCCGTTTCGTAGGAAAGGCTAAGGGCTGTTTTGTTGATGTCAGCCTGGATAAACGCATCCAGTTCTTTTCTCCAATCTTCAGCATCGAGGCTTACGCTCGAGGCCGTTTTTTCCCCGTTTACCTCAGCGGTTTTATTAACCTTTGCGCCTTCAAGTTCTTGGATCTGTTCTTCCACGAAGTCCTTGAGAGGAAAGTATTTATTGATCTGGGTAGGATTTGCCAAGGGCTGCTTCTCTCCTCTATCACAGGAAAGCAGCAGCCCGCTAAGCAATAGTATTGAAAGTTGTTTCTTCAAAGTGTTTTATTTTAGCAACACATCACCTGTCATATCAGCAGGAATGGCAACACCCATCATTTTGAGGATGGTAGGGGCCAAATCACCCAATTTACCGTCCTTTACCTCCAGGTGATCATGTTTGTCAACCATAATACAAGGAACTAAGTTCGTGGTATGGGCAGTATTTGGAGAACCGTCTTCGTTGATCATCAGGTCGCTGTTACCATGATCGGCAATGACAATGACAGAATAGTCATTTTTTAAGGCGGTGGAGATGACGGATCCGCTGCATTCATCCACGGCTTCACAAGCTTTCACCGCCGCTTCAAACACCCCAGTATGGCCTACCATGTCAGCGTTGGCAAAGTTCAGGCAGACGAAATCCACTTCCTTTTTATCCAGTTCTGTGTTGATTTTTTTGGTAATCTCATAGGCGCTCATCTCAGGTTGCAGGTCATAGGTTGCCACCTTAGGGGAGCTGCAAAGGATCCTGGATTCCCCTTCAAATTCGGTTTCACGTCCACCGGAAAAGAAGAAGGTTACGTGAGGGTATTTTTCGGTTTCCGCAATTCTGATTTGCTTTTTGCCATTGGCAGCGAGCACCTCACCCAGCGTATTCTGAAGATTGTCTTTCCCGAAGATGATCTCCACACCTTTGAAGGTGTCGTCATAATTGGTAAAAGTGATATAGTGCAGGTCCAGTTTCTTCATTTTGTAATCCTCAAAATCCTCCTGGGTCAGCACTTGGGTAATTTCTCTTCCTCTGTCTGTTCTGAAGTTGAAGCAAATGACCACGTCACCTTCCTCTATAGTGGCAATGGCTTTGCCGTTGTCATCTACCTGAACGATCGGACGGATAAATTCATCTGTTACACCGTTGGCATAGGATTTTCGGATGGCCGAAAGGATGTCTTTTGACTTTTCTCCCTCTCCCAAAACCATAGCATCATAGGCCAGCTTTACTCTTTCCCATCGCTTGTCCCTGTCCATGGCATAATACCTGCCGATGACAGAGGCAATCTTTCCGGTAGACTGTTCACAGTGATTTTTCAGTTCTTCCAAAAAGCCCAAACCGCTTTTTGGGTCGGTATCTCTACCATCGGTGAAAGCATGGATATAAGCTTCATCAACACCGTTGGCTTTGGCTGCATCACAAAGCCCCATAAGGTGCTTGATATGTGCATGTACGCCACCATCTGAAACAAGGCCGATAAAGTGCACTTTTTTACCACCTTCCTTAGCAGCAGCAAAAGCCTTTTTCAAAACTGGATTTTCATTTAAATCTCCTTCATCCACTGCCTTATTGATTTTTACCAGATCTTGATAAACCACACGGCCTGCGCCAATATTCATATGACCCACCTCGGAATTTCCCATCTGACCTTCCGGCAAGCCTACCGCCAAACCAGAGGCGTCCAATCGGGAATGAGGGTATTTTTCAAAAAGACTGTCAATAATTGGTGTATTGGCTTTGTCAATAGCTGATACTTCAGGGTTGGTAGCTAGCCCCCAACCGTCCAAAATCATTAATAAAACTTTTTTATCCATGGGGCAAATATAAATATTTTAAACGCAATGATAGGAAATAACTTTGGCTTAAGCCATTTTACGCTTGACCATTTTTTCCCGATTTAAACGGCGTTTTCTTCTATTTTAAGCAAAAATTACTTTTTTTTGTTCACTTTAAGCATATCACATAACGAGCCGATGTTTTGGCTCAGAATTTGAGCTTTAAGAATCAATGAAAAATTTATTTACCCATACCATATATCTATTCTTTCTAGGCATGTTTATCTGCTTGGGGTCCACTTTGGCCCAGAGCAATAATGAAGAGGAGATCACCCTGTCTATCAAAGCAGGGTCCAGTAAGGAACTTTCCTCTCTCTTCGAAAACAATGTGGAACTGAACATCAATGGCAATGAGGGGGATTATTCCAAAAACCAGGCGGAACTCATCATCAGGGATTTTTTCAAAAAATTTCCTCCGGCAGACTTTGATATCGTCCATAAAGGTAAATCGGGCAACCAAATCAACTATTTTATAGGTACTTATAAAAGTGCCGGTTCAAATTTCAGGATGCTCATCAAGTGCAAAGCCGTAAAAGGAGAAAACAGGATTTATTCCATGGACATCAATAAGGAATAGTTGATGCCAAAAGGATGCGCTGTTCCATGGAATTTTGGGAGCTTCTTCTGGCCATTTGAAAGACAGCTTTCCTGAATTTTCTTAATTTTACGGTGTGAAAGAAAACTATTTAACCCAGGAAAATCTGGAGGCGTTTATACAGTCCGCCTTCAAGGAAGATGTAGGAGAAGGAGATCACTCCACTTTGGCAGCCATCCCCAAGGCTCAAATGGGCAAGGCTCAGTTGATTATCAAAGAGGATGGCATCATTGCAGGGCTTGAGCTCGCGAAAATGATATTTCATTCCTATGATGCTGACCTTGAAGTGGAACTGCTGATGGAAGATGGGCAGAAAGCCAAAAAGGGAGATATCGGACTTACCGTTGCTGGAAAAGCGGCTTCTATACTCACCACAGAAAGGCTGGTGTTGAACTGTATGCAAAGGATGAGCGGTATTGCTACCAAAACTGCCCAGCTTTCTGAATTGATTGCCCATACTAAAGCAAAACTACTGGACACCCGCAAGACCACGCCCAACTTCCGAATGTTGGAAAAATGGGCCGTTGCCATAGGTGGGGGAGAAAATCACCGTTTTGCCTTATATGATATGGTAATGCTCAAAGACAACCATATCGACTTTGCCGGAGGCATTGCTGCTGCCATCAACTCAACCAAGAAATATTTGAAGGAAAACCTCCTCGATCTGAAAATAGAGGTGGAAACCCGGAACCTGGGAGAAGTAAAGGAGGTGCTGGCTGTGGGGGGCATAGATGTGATCATGCTGGACAATATGAGCTATGATATGATGCGGGAAGCTGTAAAGATCATCGACGGTGTGGTGCCTACAGAAGCCTCTGGAGGGATTACTGAAGAGACATTAAAGGATGTGGCAGAGTGCGGTGTGGACTATATTTCGGTAGGAGCCCTTACCCACCATGTCAAAAGTCTGGACATCAGTTTGAAGGCCTATTGAGCCTTTGAGGCAGAAGCAAGCTTGATCTAGAGGAAAAAGGTCTATGGAAGCAAAGAATTATTTCATTCATTGTCTGGTCATACACAAACCAGAGGAGGGCTACAGATTGAGCCACCTTATCCATCAGGCCTGTGCGGAAGCTAAAACGATGGAAGTCCTTCCCTCTTGGGAAGAAGCGATCCAATACCTTAATTCAGGCCTTAAGGTGGACATGATCATTGGCAATTATGAATTGATCGACCTTCACCCTTTTGCGTTTGACAAAATGGACAAATTTATCCCCGTGGTATTTACCTCTGCCAAGCCTTTTGTCACTGAGAAAGCGTTCACGTTGAATTGCCTGGATTTTATCAATGACCATCCCACAGACGCAAGACTTGCCAAATCTTTTGAAAAGTACAAGCGACTGTATAGAAGTACCTCCAAACTCAGGCCCGCACAGGGCGGCCACTCCTTTCAGGCAGAGGATTCCCCCCAAAAGGCCAGGTTTCTGGTCAAAGATGGCGAGCAGCTATTTCATAAATCACAGGATGAGGTGGCTTTTTTTCTGGCGGACAAAGGCCAGACTTTTTTGGTGGAAATGGTAAGTGGGCATCACTATCTGTCCAATAAAAAACTGATGGAGCTGGAAGAGCTTCTGGATTCCAGGCAATTTTTCCGCATCAACAGGAGCGTGATTCTTAATATCAAGGCAATCGGGACCATCGAAAAATACACCAATAATAGATTAAAGATTACCCCTAAAGTCAACTATGGCGAGGAACTGATTGTAAGCAGGGAAAAAGTCAGTTCATTCAAAAAATGGGTCAACCAGTGAGGGGGGCGTTTCCCGCAGAGCTTGCAGATCGATGCAGCTTCTTTGTGACTGATTTTGCAGCATTTCAGAATACCTCAATAATAGTAGTCCATTGGTATAAAAGCGTATAATCAAATTTGGTAATTAGATCATGGGCGCACATTCAGAATTCATGATTCTAAATTTCACTAGCGAAATAAAAAAACATGAAGGAATGAAGGTATTAAGGACATGAAGCAAAAAAACAACCCTTAATCTTCCTTCACTTCTTAATGGTTAAACTCAGGTGCGATCGAGGGTTAAGTTAATTGTAATTTCCTTACCTAAACTTCATTATTTTCGGTTCTAATATTACTCGGCAAATTGTAGCTTCACTAGGTTAGCATAGAAGCCCCCTTCCTGTTCTGCCAACGATTCATGGTTGCCTTCTTCCACAATTTCACCGTCTTTCATGACATAGATTCGGTCCACTTTGCGGATCGTTGCCAACCTATGGGCAATGACAATGGTGGTTCTGTTTTTCATCAGTTCATCCAGCGCCTCCTGTACCAAAGCTTCCGATTCGGCATCCAGCGAAGAAGTGGCCTCGTCCAAGATCAGGATGGAAGGGTTCTTCAAGATGGCTCTGGCGATGGCGATGCGCTGTCTTTGTCCACCGGAGAGTTTTACCCCTCTTTCACCTACCAAGGTATCCAAGCCTTCGGGAAACTTCCCAATAAACTGCCAGGCATTGGCTTTTTTAGCAGCAAGGACTATTTCTTCTTCTGTCGCTTCCGGTTTGGCATAAGCAATATTTTCACGGATACTTCCACCAAACAAGAGCACTTCCTGTGGTACGATCCCGATGTTGGAGCGAAGCTGTTTCAGGTTCCATTCTTGGATCGGCTTTTCATCCACAGTGATTTCGCCAAAGTTGATCGGATAGAACTTCATCAGCAATTGAATGATGGTGGATTTGCCCGCACCGGAATGGCCCGCCAAAGCGATTTTTTCTCCTGATCGAATGGAAAGATTGACCTTCTTGAGTACATCCGCTTCCGGACGGGTGGGATAGTTGAAGCTGACATTTTTAAAACTGACATGGCCCTTTATCGCTGCATCCTGATAGTCTGCCAAAGATTCTTCGGGTTCTTCTTTCAGTATTTCCAACACGCGCTCAGAGGAACCGATGGCTTTTTGTACCTGTCCATAAATATCCCCAAGGCCCGCAATGGAGCCTCCGATAAAGGTAGTATAGAGGACAAAGGACACCAGGTCCCCGATGCTCATGGCTCCGGTACTGACCATCATGGCCCCATACCACATGACGGCTACGATCCCTCCAAATAGGGCAAAAATGATAAAGGAAATAAAAGCGCCTCTAAACCCTGCTGCTTTTAGTGCCACTCCCACTACCTTATTAAGTCCTTTTTGATAGCGGGCAGCCTCATAGGCTTCACCGGCAAAGGATTTTACGGTTGAAATAGATTGTAACGTTTCTTCGACGATCACATTGGCAGAAGCCAGTTCGTCCTGGGTTTCTTTAGAGAGTTTCCGGATAAACTTCCCAAATACCATGGCGATGATCACCAAAACCGGGAAGGTGGCCAGCATGAACAGGGTCAGCCTGGGGGTGGTCACAAATAGAAAGACCGTACCGGCAAGCAAGGTGATGATCTGGCGGAAAAGCTCGGCCAATGTTACGGAAAAAGTGTCCTGCAGCAAGCTTACATCCGAAGTGATCCTGCTGATCAGTTCACCTGTCCTACGCTTATCAAAAAAGCTCATGGGCAGACTGACCAATCTTTTGTACAAGGAGAGCCGGATGTCCCGCATGGATTTTTCACTGACCTGTGCAAAAAGCCACACTCTAAAGAAGGAAAATACACTCTGGACAAACAGTATTCCGATAAGCACCAGTGCAATGGTATTGATGTCATTAAAGATCCATTCTTTACCTTGTGCAGTGTCAATCAGTTTTCCCGCGACATAGGGAAAAGCCAATAGGGTAAGGCTGGAAAATAAAAGGAAAAAGAGCCCAACAATAAAAACGCCCTTGTACGGCAAAACAAAATTGAAAATCCCGATCAGCTTACGCAGGTTCTTTTTGTTCAGTTTTCTTTTTTCGTGTTCTTCCAGTGCTTTTCTCTTCTTTGCCATAACGGGTGAGTGACTTTCTACATTTGCGGCTACAAATGTACATGATTTGGTTCACAATTGATAACTATCCTGGTGTTCAAAGGTAAATACCGAATTTCCTGTGAACACTGCAGTGATTGCATTTTATTTTTCTTTTCGGAGAAAAACAGCCCCCATTCTCTTGATCCACTTTTTCTCTTTTTCCCAGAAAAACCTGAATTGCCCAAAAAGAAAACCATACATCAGGAGGAGGATTTGGTAAAGCGGCAGTACCAGCAATAGATAAACCACCGTTTTCCAAAATCCTCCCGAATGGAGGTCTACGCCCAAGAGGTCAAATATGGGCTGTTTGATGAAAAGTACGGTGGTGCCTGTGCAGGCAAAGGCCAGCAGCACCAACAGTACCTGCCATAGACTATCTAACTGCCACTTTTGCTGTAGTTTTTTGAGGTAATTAGGTTTTTTCATGATTTGATCATTTAAGGTGCCCGATGACTCCCTTCTGTGATAGCTCAATAAAATTGCATTCCTAAAGCAGCGTGTTATGGATAAAATCAGGGTTCTACCCTAAAAATCGGATAGCACATGTGTTCCTTTTCTTTCCAAGGGGAGTGCTGATAGACCCACATCAACTGTGCGGATCCGTTTTTGGCAAATTCCTCATCTTCTGCTTTCTTCTTTTCCAATTCTCTTTTTAAGGCTGGATTTTGGGCCAAATAATCTGCGGCCAAGTCTTCAAACACATAAGCCGAGTAGCCTTCCTTGGATTGAAGAATAGTGTCAAAGTAGTTCCAGGCAAAGAAACTGTCTTCGGCTTGGGGTTCCAGCACCTCCATGATATAATCATTCTCTTCCTGCTCCATAGGGAGCATCCAATCCCCAGCCCTCAGCTCGACCTCTCGGTGTACTTTTCTTACCGATACATTGGAATGAAGGTAATGTCCCTCATAAGGGCTTTTCAGGGTCTCAAAATCCTCCATATAATACACGCCTGCAGTCAAGGAGCTGTCGCTTTTTATCCGGAACATTTCCACTTTATTTCGCTGAAGGAGGGCTACCACCTCCTGCCATCCTTGGGGGATTATATAAAACGTGGGCTTTTTGATGGTGAGTGAGGGGGTATAGGTGTCATAAAAGTCCACTGTTATTTTATAAGGCTGGTTCCGGTCATAGAAAAGTCGTTGCTCTCCAGTAATCTCACTGGGCTTATAAGTCGATTTATATCCGTGGAACTCGATTTTGACAGGATCTTCTTTGACCAACTGGTAATTGAAATCAAAACTTTCTTTGAACCTGGCCGCATTGCGGTCCTTTTGTACCGCTGCCACTATTTTGTCTGCATCTTTTTGGAAGATGTCAGCATAAGACTCGAAAAGGGAATACATGCTTTTCACCCGTTGTTGGTAGGTTTTAAGCATATGGGCCTCGGGTACATAACTGATCGTGTGAAAAAGGGAGGTATATCCGCTGCTGTATCTTGGGGAATCCTTAAACTGTGACCAGCCTTTTTCCGGCACATCTCTCCAGACATTGACATAGGGCACTAAGGGAAAGCCTTTCCGCTTCATTTGATCAAACAGCCCTGGAGTCAACACTTCGTGCATGTACCTTCCCGCTTCACCGCCCAGCATATTATGCTGGGTTTCGATCAAGGTCATCACATGCTGATAGTCGGCCCCATTACTGGTGTGGGTATCGATAAATACATGTGGCTTCAGCCAATGAAAAATTTCCTGAAAACTGGCAGCATTTTGGGTGTCTGTTTTGATAAAATCCCTGTTCAGGTCGTAATTCCTGGCATTTCCCCTAAAACCATGTACCTCCGGTCCAACCTGATTGACGCGGGTGGTCGAATTCCTATTGAGATGGCCACCAATATTATAAACAGGTATAAAGGCCAAAACCACTTCTTCATTAAGGGTAGTTTTACCGAGAAGGATATCCCGCAGGTACATCATGGAGGCATCAATGCCCATGGGTTCTCCAGGGTGAATCCCATTATTGACCAAAACCACCAATCGCCCTGCTTTCTTCCAGCTCACTGGATCAAAGTGTTTTTTCCTGTCCAGGATGACCAAGTGCAAAGGCTTTCCGCTATCGGTGGGGCCCATTTCTTTGATCTGCACGGCATCAAATTCGGTTGCCAGCATCTGAAAATAGGCAATGACATCTTTGTATTCAGGCGTCTCTTGTCCTTTGGACATTTCAAAATGGGTAAGCCATTTTTCTTGGGCGGAAGCAGTAAAAATAGAGAAAGCCAGTAGGGATAGAAGGGCAATTCTTTTCATTTCGGTCGATTTAGATAATATCCCGGCAAGATAATTAATGTTAGCCTTAAGTTTAGCAGGGAAGTCCACGGTTGACAGTCGACTGTGGACAGTGGACCTAATTATAAAACAAAAAGCCGTTCCAAGGTTGGAACGGCTTGTGTTGATTTACCATTGGAACAACTCGTCGTTTAGTCGCTGCAGGGCTTCGTTTTTGTATTTGGAATCCACTAGGATGGAGACGTTGTTACGGCTACCACCGTAGGAAACCATTCTCAGAGGGAAGCTTTCTAAAGCGGCAACGACCTCTTTGATCATCCCGGTGTTTTCTGCTATCATATTGCCGGCTACACAGATGATGGATTGTTTATAATCCACTTCGGTATTGCCGAACTTGTCCAGTTCCAGAATGATCTCTTTGAGGTGGGTATCGTCGTCTATGGTCACGGAAACGGCCACTTCCGAGGTCGTGATCATATCGATCGGTGTTTTATATTTTTCAAATATCTCGAATACCTTTCTCAGGAATCCATAGGCCAAAAGCATTCTACTTGACTTGATTTTCACGGCAATGATTCCGTCTTTGGCGGCAATTGCCTTTACCCCTTTTCCAGTCTCTTCTCCGGTGATGGTGGTTCCTGCCGCTTCAGGCTGCATGGTGTTCAGCAGCTTCACTGGGATATTGTAGTTCTGGGCAGGCCAGATGGATGCAGGGTGAAGTATTTTAGCACCGAAGTAGGCAAGCTCTGCCGCCTCGTCGAATGAAAGCTGGGCGATGGGACGGGTTTTGTCCACGATCCTGGGATCGTTATTGTGCATCCCATCAATATCCGTCCAGATCTCCACCACGCTGGCCTTGATCGCAGCCCCTATCAGCGATGCGGTGTAATCACTGCCTCCTCGTTTCAGGTTATCCACCTCGTTGCGGTGGTTTTTGCAGATATAACCTTGGGTAACAAAGAGCGCATCCTTGTCATAGTTTTTCAGAATGGCCTTAAGTCGGTCACTGATTTTGGACAGTTCAGGCTCATTGTTTTCATCTATGCTCATGAATTCAAGAGCAGGGAGGAAAATAGCCGGTATGTCCTTTTCTTCCAGAAGGGTGTAGAAAAGCTTGGTGGATAGCAATTCTCCCTGGGCCAGGATATCACGGTTGATGGCTTCATTAAAGGAAATTTTGAGGATGATGTTCAAAAACTCAAAGTGCTCCTTAATGATTTTTTCTGCCTTCTTGCGGCCGGCTTCTGATTCCAGAAGCTGCTTATAAAACTCCAGGTAGTGGGCATGTAATGTATCAATTCTCTCTTTGGCAAGGTCTTTTTTGCCTTCAGCCAAGGCATCGCCTATCCCCACCAAGGCATTGGTGGTGCCGGACAAGGCAGAAAGTACCACGATTTTTCTATCTGAATCTCGGGTGATCAGGTCTTTTACCTGATGCATTCTTTCGGGTTTACCTACAGAGGTACCCCCAAACTTCATGATTTTCATGTGATTAGTTGATGTATGTTAATGGTTTGTTTTTTACTGGATTTTAAAATCCCAACATTTTGATGGCGGTGATGGCAGCTTCATCTCCTTTGTTGCCATGCTTGCCTCCTGCCCTGTCCAGGGCCTGTTGCTGGGTATTTGGGGTCAAAACACCAAAGATTACCGGTTTGTTGTACTTGAGCCCGACATTGGTAATGCCATGGGCCACTGCGTCACAGATAAAGTCAAAGTGCTTGGTTTCTCCTTGGATCACACAGCCGATGCAGATCACCGCATCGATTTCTTCTATCTCCGCCATCCATTGTGCGCCCAAAGAAAGTTCAAAAGAGCCCGGTACGTTTTTTCGGTAGATGTTTTCCTTTTGGGCACCGTGTTTTCTCAAGGTTTCCAACGCTCCTTCGTAAAGGGACTCGGTGACTTCCTCGTTCCACTCGGAAACGACTATCCCGAATTTTCTTTCGCTAATATCAATAATATTCTTATCCGAGTGCTGGCTAAGGTTTTTTAGAGATGTTGCCATTTTTTACTATTGGTTAATGGTTTTCCTGTTAGGTATAAACACAAAAAAAGTAAGACCTTTTGGGCCTTACTCTTCAAAATGCTGTATATCACAATGCATTACTTAGAAGCAAGGCCCTCCAAGCGCGCTTTGTGCTTTCGTGCTAATGTATATTCGTAAGATTCCGGATACTCGTTTTCGATGGTACTGTAGGTGTTTACCGCCTTCTCTATTTGTCCTGCAGCTTCATAGGCTATGGCCAGCTTGTTCAGGTAGATAGGGGTAAAATATTTGTTTTCCTTATAGTCCACAGCTTTTTCATAGGCACTGATGGCTTTGTCATTTTGCCCCAATTCTATGTATGCATCTCCCAACAGGGCATAAGCTTTGGCCTGTACAAAGAAATCATCCGCTGAAAATTTCTCTAAATGGTCCACTGCTTTTTGGTACTCCCCTTGACCCAGATAGATAGATCCGGTATAGAAGTTTGCAAGGTTGGCTGAATTGGTGCCACTGTATTCGTCCAATATTTCAAGGAAACCAAGATGAACACCATCCCCGTTCAAGGCATAGTCCAAACTGTCCTGCTCATAATAATATACTGCCTGGAACATTTTCCCTTGGGCGGTTTTGTCCTTGTTGGCCGTATTGAACTGGAAGTACAGTATACCGGCAATCGCAATAATACCGGCTATAATAATGCCTCCGACAATTTTTGAGTTTTTCTTGATGAATATCTCGCCTTTCCCAAGTGATTCAGCAATTGCTTCTGGGCTTTCAAGCAGCTCATTATGTTGTTCCTCCTGAGCCGGCTCCTTTTTGATCTCTTTCTTAACCATTCTTTTGAAATTTCAGTCGCAAATATAACAGTTTTAGTCAATTCGCAAACTATAAGAAAAAAGTCAGCTAGTTAAGTGCGGTGTTTACACGTAAAGCTGACTTTTCATCAATGAGGTATCTTATTCCATTACAAAAGGATAATCCTCTTGCATATAAACGTCTTCAAACGCTTTTTGACCGTCAGGCCAAGGAGATTCTTCAGCAAATTTCACCGCTTCGGTCACTTGCTTCTTCACTTTCGCGTCGATTTCCTTGATCTCCTCTTCAGTCAGGATTTCGTTTTCCAAGATGGTTTGTTTCACCTGCTCGATAGGATCCTTGGCTTTGTACTCTTCCACCTCTTCGCGGGTTCTGTACTTTTGGGGATCTGACATGGAGTGGCCTTTGTAACGGTAAGTTCTGAACTCCAACAAAGTTGGGCCATCACCTTTTCTTGCTCTCTCCGCAGCTTCAGAAACTGCTTCATGAACTGCCTCTACATTCATGCCGTCCACGGCAAATGATGGCATATCATAGGATTCGCCAAGAGTGGAAAGGTCTTCCACATTGGAGGAGCGGCTGACCGCAGTACCCATGGCGTAACCGTTGTTTTCAATCACAAAGATCACCGGCGTCTTGTAAAGCATGGCCAGGTTAAAGGCTTCGTGAACAGCTCCCTGTCTTACAGCACCGTCACCCATATGGCAGATGCAAAGGTTTTTGGTGCCTTTGTATTTTTCTGCAAAACCAATCCCCAAGCCCATAGGTACCTGAGCACCTACGATACCATGGCCACCCATAAAGTTTCTTTCTTTATCGAAGATGTGCATGGAACCGCCTTTTCCTTTGGTGGTACCGGTAGCTTTTCCATAAAGCTCGGCCATTACTGCTCCCGGATCAGTTCCCAATCCTAGCGGATGGGCATGGTCACGGTATGCGGTAATCCATTTATCGTCTTTATCAAGTGCAGTGATTGCTCCTGCTGCACAAGCTTCCTGTCCTATGTATAGGTGACAAAAACCTCTGATTTTTTGTTGGCCGTATAGTTGGCCTGCCTTTTCTTCAAACCTCCTCATGAGCAACATGCTCTCATACCAATATGCGTAGGTATCTTTGGAGTATTTTACTTTGGATTTAGTGGTTGTCGAACTCTTTTTCGCCATATCGGTTAATTGTAAAATATGCATTTTTCGGGGCTCAAATATAAATAAGTATTCACTGATTAGCAAAGGCTTTTGCGAATCTGAAAAGCACAATCCTTAAATTTACCCCTTTTATTGCCCTATAATTTTTGGAAAAGAAGTCGTTTTGTTCGAATTAGGGGTAAATTATACTGTGGTTAAATACCGTTGTTCTTTATTTTGTTGCCCAAAATAATCCTGATTTTTCAGTTATGCTCCCGATAGCTTAGAATTCGGGATAGACAAGAAGCCATGTGCAGCGTAGCGGGGCAGTGGCCTAAATAGTTATTGTCCCTCTGGCCATTCCCGTAAAGCAAAGGATCGGACAGGTTCAATACGCCTGCTCACGGTTAGCCTAACACCCGTATTGTTTACTTAGAAAAAGAGCACTATTCTTCATCTTTTTTAAGCCCGGCACTTAGAATCAGTCCCCTTCTTTCTGCATAAAATCCGGGAAACCGCTTTCGGTCCATTTCACTACTCTTGCCCTAGTGGCGCGGTTGGGGTCGGAGAGTTCATGGCCTTGGATTTCTTTATAGTCCCGGGCATGGTAGATCATGATAAGGCTTTCTCCATCCTCTGATGTGGTAAAGGAATTGTGTCCAGGGCCATATCTTTTCACCTCCTCATTGGAATAAAAAACCGGGCCTGGTGACTTGTGCCAGTTATTGATGTCCATTAGATCAGCCTCTTCATCTATCCATAATAGGCCCATGCAATAATTGTCATTGGTGGCACTGGCAGAATAAGTCACAAAGATTTTGCCCTTGTGCTTGATTACTGCAGGTCCTTCATTGACATTGTATTTTACCTTTTCCCAGCTAAATTCCGGTTGGGTAAGCACCAGTTCCGGTCCGGTCAGCGTGGTAGGATCCTGCATTTCGGACATCACTAAGCCTGTTCCATGGTCACCGCCCATTACATTTTGGGCCCATATCATGTATCTCTTGCCTTTATGCTCAAAGGTGGTGGCGTCCAGGGAAAAGGATGCTATGTCGGTCATGATCCTTCCTTCCTCTTTCCATTCACCTTCCATGGGGTTGTCAGAGGTGTTGGATAAGGCCCACATGCGGATGTTCCAGATATTTTCCGCCTCACCGGCCGCGAAGTAAATGTACCATTTACCGTCTATCCTATGCAGTTCCGGTGCCCAAATATGGTGGCCCATCACGCCTTTTTCATGTTTGTGCCATACGGCCTTTTCTTTGGCATCCCTTAGTCCATTGATGCTGCTGGCTTGCCTGATGACAATCCGGTCATATTCGGGTACAGTAGCTATGAGGTAATAGGTGCCATCCTCGGCCTTATGCACCCAGGGGTCGGCCCGCTGTTCGGCTATGGGGTTGTCAAAGGTCAGTTGCTGTGAAAATAGGGGGCTGGATAAGGCAAAAGCCATTACCAGTGCCATGCAGATTTTTTGTAAATACATCATCGGGTTCTTTTGGTTCTACTCTACGGTAACTATCCATCAAAACGGATCCGATGTAAATTTAGTGTAATTTTGACATTTAAAAAGGGTTTATCGGGAAAACCTTGCCATGGCTATGTGGCGAAAGCTGATTACTTTAAACCAATTATAGTTAAATTGTCAAACAAACCAGCTTTTTATCGCATTACTTTCAGGGGATTCCAAAAAGGGCAAGGCTTCTTCAAAATTGATTGCTTTTTTTATCAAAAGTTCATCAATTTTTTGTCTGCCCACCCTAAGATTACCTCTGTCAATAACGGCCAGTTTATCTACCATTTCATTACTATACATGCCCAAAAGGTAAGCATCATAAGCGATGGCTTTAAATACAGGCTGCTCATTCATTTTTAGGTACAAAGGATGCTCTTTTTTCAAGGATATTGGGCCATTTTCAAAAAAATAGTCCATGTACTTCTGTACCATCTCATCCAAAACAATGGTTTCTTGGCAGTGCTTCCAAAATGGCGTATCCATCTGCCGGTTATATTTGAAATGGACAGCGATGAAGTTCTTTACATTATCCCAAGCAGTATTGATTTTTTTGTTGAATGTTTCATTTGTTGCATCAATATTCGTTTCAGCAGATAGAAGGCTCTTTTTGAATTTTCTTAGGTGAAAAAGAACCATATGAATACCGGTGGACTCCAGCGGTTCCACAAAACCAAAAGAGTTACCGATGGCCAATACATTCTTTTTCCATGCCTTCTCATGTCTTCCTGCCCTAAATTTGATCATCTTTTCCTCATTGACCCAATCACAAAAAGGGCGCATTTCCGATATGGCCTCTTCTTGACTACAGAATTGATCCGAAAAAACATAGCCTAGGTGGTTTTCTCCTTGGACAGGTGTCTGCCACATCCAGCCGTATTTCATGGTTTTGGCCGTGGTATAATTGGCAATGCCTCCTTTATGTTTTGCCTGGCCTATTATGGCACTATTGGTTTTTAGGCTTTGATCGTAATCAACAAATGGGCAGCCCAAGCTTTTTTCCAATAGGAAGGAGGAGAAGCCAGAACAATCGATGTAAAAATCGTATTGGTATTTTTCCCCAGTTTCGGTCACAAGCTGGCTTATTCCCGCTTCATCTATTTCTGCACCGGTGATTTTGGCATCGATATGCTTACAATTAAATTCCTCCAGTTTTGACTGTAAAAATCTTACCAATAGTGCATTGTCAATATGAAAAGCATAGGCACCATTCTTTGGGAAATGTTTGAAACCATTATCGCCCTTCATAATGGGTACTTTATTGGCTTCCATCAAGCGGGAGGAAAGATTGCAATGGTTATAATTGGCATATTCCTCAATGGAAAAATCATTGAATAATCCCCCAAAAGGAAAATTGAAATAATAATCGCCAGGGTACCCCCATTGAAACTTGACCCCCAGCTTTATGGTGGGTTTTATCTTTCTAAATATCTCCTCTACCGAAAAGCCCAAGTCATGGTATAAGAAAGTGATCATGGCCTGAGTAGTGGCTTCTCCTACACCGATAATGGGAATATCCGAACTTTCTATCAGTGTAATTTCCTTATCTGGAAACTGCTTCTTGAGATACAGAGCAGAAAAATAACCGGCACTTCCACCACCCAGGATACCTATGCTATTAATGGAGTCTATAAACATTATCTAAGATGCTTTAATTAGATCAATCCTGCTTTTCTAAAAAACCTTTTTCCACCATTTCCTGAATAAAATTGTACAGCTCTTTTTGGATTTGCACAGGATCTCCTTCGTACATTTCTAAAAAAATATCATACAGGGATGAGATACTGGCAGGCTTTTCCAGTTGTTTCCATACCTGTCCGCCGGTTTCATTCAAAGAAGAATAATCTCCTGATTCAATATTCATTAGTACCATTTCTTCATGAACTTCGGTAAATACATAAATTTCGTTCCGTTTTACTTGAGTAGTTGGTTTCATATGATCCTGTTTTTTGTAAAGTGTTGACAAATAAAGAACTAATTCCCTATTGATTATTTTAGTGTTTCGTCGCTAGGTAGATTAATTTCATGTAAGTTTCCAATTTTTTTCCAATTTCTAAATATGAAATTTTGTTTTCCATAGTGTCCATGTTAAAATATTTTCTTAACGTTTCAGACTCTTTTTTTGCATTTAGCTTTTTCCTTAGCATGTATTTATTATCCTCATATAACCTATAGTAGTACGGAGTGGTTGGAACCCTGCTTTGAAGGTTATTAATCACCGAACTAGGCAACAAAGGTTTTACTAATTTTGAAAATAAATAACGGTATTCCCCGGATGGCGCAAAGGTTTCTAAAGGAAGGTTAATCACGTAGCTGACCAATCGCACATCTATTAATGGGAAACGATAATCGACTTTGAAGTGCTTACCAATAATTACGTGGTCCACTGTTCTTTTGTAAGTAGAGAAACGTATAAACTCTCGTATTAAGCGTTCTTTTAGTGTGTCAGTATGCAAACGAAAAAATAAAGGAAATGGCACTTGCCTTAAATTAAACTCACTTATCCACCTCTCCTGAAGTAGCCCATAATCCAATATTCGCTTATGTTCATGGAGTTGTTTCGCGTTTATTTTTTTCGGACGGTTTCTTATAAGCTGGTATATAAAACTAAGAAATTGACGAAAAGGCGATTTATCTTGCTTTTGCAAACTTTTCCAGAGCTTAATATATTTTCTCTGGTAGGCATAGCTATTTACAAAACCCGTAAGTTGATGTGTCACAGCTTGGTCTCCTCCCCAACCCGATAAGATCGTTCCTACTCCATCACTTTGAGTATATTTTAAGTAGCTGCTGCAAATTAAAGGGACATTATTTTCACTATATTCATCATATACCGTTAACATCAGCTGTATTAATTCTTCTACGTTAACGTCTTCTTCATTAACTACCCTCAGCCATTTTGCAATGTCGTGTTTTTGACATACTTCCTTTACAATTTGTGAATCGTCCTTTTTATCGTAAAGGTTTGTAGATTTTTCAGGTTTTCCATGAGAATAGGTATAAAATTCTTTTCCCTTGCCCAACTCTTCCATCGCGAGGCTAACAATCCCTGAGGAATCAAGTCCCCCACTTAATTCTGCCCCCACTTTTTTATAAGATCTTAATCGGTCTTTTACACTTCTACGAACCAATCTGTTAAATTCAGCCTCCTGTTCCTCCCTTGTGGGGGGGATTTTCACTTTTTCCTTGTAAATGTTCCAGTACTCCTGTAAGTTTAGCTGGCCTTTCTCCCAAGTCATGCTGCATCCTGGGGCCAAGGCCTTGACGCTTTTGTAAAGACCATCTGTGAAGGGAAGCTCTAAATAGGAAAACAAACTGACTATATGCGCATCATTTAATTCTCTATCGCAATTTTCGGCTGTCAAGATTCCCTTCTGCTCTGAAGCAAAGACAAGCTCTCCGTTAATTATAGAATAATAAAATGGGCGAACTCCAAAATGATCCCTTGCTGCGAACACTTCGTGGGATTGAGTGTCGTAAACTACAAAAGCGAAATCACCAATTAAGTGTTTAGGTGCATTACTCCCCCATTTCTCATAAGCAAAAGCAATAAAAGCTGTATCAGAGTACCCTGATTGATTTTCGATAGAAAGTTGTTTTGCCAGTTCATCTCTGTTGTCTATTCTACAATCTGCAAATACCACATGATTTTTATGGATATAAGGATTGGGAGAAGCCGGTGATTCCGGAACATTAAAAAGCTCCAATACTGCTCCTGAAAAGTGATTACTATTGAATTCCCCTATTCTGTCGGCTTTCCAATGGGAAAGTACCTCCTCCTGTTCTGATAATCTTACTACATCCCCTGTGGATCCATAAATGACTGACATATACTAAGCAATAAATTCTGCGGTTTGATAAAGGTCTGTTATTAAAAAAGGTAAAGTTAGTGCATGGTAGTTCCTAAGTACAAAATGTGAGGCTAGGTGATGCTGATTAAAATATTGAAGTATGAGGAATTGGATAAAAAGTAAACTACCGCTTTTCTGATGATTAATTATTATGCCAGGATAAAAATCCCGGCATAATAATCTTGCATACATTCTTCAGTTTTTTGTTAAGATGAAATAAAGTAATTTGCATCCTCAAAAGTATTAGCCATAGGTCCACCTTTTACGTTGATGTTTTCTTGTTTAATTTCAGGTGCCACCCATTGTTTTTTTTCGTTTTCCTTCATGATAAAAATAATTAATAGAATTTGTTTATAATATGATGAGTGTAAAAATAATATTAATTAGGTATTAAATGCAAATATATGTGTTGAAAAATATATTTATTGTATCCTTTATGGGAAAAGTAATTGGGAAAAAAAATGAGAAAAAGTAAAATTCGGTATATATGTAGGTGGATTGGATTTCTTTAAGGAATAATATTTTGTTTTTTGGTGTTTTTGTTTTTGAAAAAGTAGGTTGCTAAAATAACCTGCTTTTGATTTAGAACTGGGAAGTAAGTATTTTTGAACTTTAATTTAAGATACTTTCCAGATTATTAAGAAGATGTCCTCTAAATCTCCTAAAAGTGAAATGCTATTTATGATAGCTCTTATAATAAGCTTAGTGCTAAAAATCGTTCTTAAGATAATGCCCTATAGGTATAGAAGGGTACTACAAGGAAAGCTTCATCAAAAAGTTCAACAAGACCATTCCAAAGAACAAAAGCAGAAAATTTCAGCCATAAAAAATATAATGTTGCAATTTGAAAAGTACCCTTTGTGGAAAGCTGAATGTTATAATCTTGCTTTAACGGCGAAAATGCTACTGAAGATAGTGGGTGTAAAAAGTACCATTTACATTGGTGTTAAAAAGCTGTCAAAAGATGAATTCACGGGACATGCTTGGTTAATGATTGGAGATGATTTTATAGTGGGGGGAGAAATTTCTCCTGATTATAACGTTTTAAGCTTTTATTCCTAAAATTCAAGTCGTTTCAAAATTTTATCATCTTGATTTTAATCCGACCAAGGAGTGCTAAGGAACTAATTGGAAATCTTTGAAGTCAAAAAAGGTAAAAAAACTTCAAGGAACTTTCTAGTAGTATTGTTGCCTAGTTCAAATGCCATTTTAAATTAGGTTTTCGACATAGTTTCCAAAGTCCTCAATATTGCTTTTTTCTTTATCTCTGGAAACTTCAATAACCTGTACTTTTTTTGCTATTATTGACAGCATATTGAACGTATTAAAATCATTATTATATGAAGCATCAAACTTGTGCCTGTAAATATTATCGTGTAAGGCTATGATAGCTTTTAACCCTGTTAAATATTGATGAGTGTATGTGGTGTTCATTTCAGTAGGATTAAGCACAATGATTTTTTTGACAGGTAGTTCCTCAGTGGAAAACTCTTCGTGAAAATAGATCCCATGCTTATTTTTATTATCCTTCAGCACGTGATTTTTTTTCAATCTATCATCATTAAGATTTGATATGGAATTGGAAAATAGTTTGATCATGGGATACGATGCACTTACCATAAAAGAATCTTTTGTACTATCATTCTTTTGGAATACGACCACATCATCGCTAAACAATTGATAACCTCGCCTTCTCAGTTCTGAAACCAATGTAGATTTACCAGTCCCTGAATGACCCATTATTAATAGCAAATCCTTTTTGTTTGTTATTATAGCGCCTGCATGAAAAGGTACAGAGCTTCTCTGAAATAATAGTCCTGCGAATGCATTGCTAAGCATAAACAATCTGACTGAAGCAAGATCTGCGTTGCTTTTAGGTTGTACAATAATCTTATTCCCATTGCTAATATGATAAGAAGCTATTTTAGGGATTTCAAATAGAAATTCCGATGAATTTAATTTTCCCTCTGGAAAAGTGGCAGCTGGCTCATTTGCCAATTGGTTTGGAACCTTTCCTATCTCTTT
>NZ_BAAHAP010000027.1:0-67086 GCF_054777495.1 Echinicola sediminis
CAGGATTACAGAAAGATCCCAAGTATTCATAGGCCTTAATATCAACCATGCCTAAAGGCATTTTTGGGCACTACTCTCTTCTTATCTATGTGGGTTAAAACCCACCCTTACAATACCGATCATGCCTAGCGGCATTATTGCTGCTTTTCTTCTCTTCTTTGTATGGGTTGAAACTCTCCAGAACAATATCTGATATCCCAAAGGCATTAATTTATAAGAAAAAATTCAAATTAAGTGACTCCCTTAACAGCTCCCTCAATTTATCCTTGGCCCTGAGCAACTGGGTTTTGATGGTGTTTTCGGAAATCTCCAGCTGCTCGGCAATTTCCCGCACGGACTTCTCCTCCAGGTATTTCAACCGAAAAATCTCGGCCATTTTGGGAGGAAGCGCTTCAATGGCTCTTTCGATTTTTTGGTTGATTTCGGCATCTTCCCAATCCACATCCGAGTCGTTTAAACTTGCCTCTAAATAAAGTAGATGGTGTTTGTCCTGAATCTTGAGGTTTCTGATATGGTTCAGGCAACGGTTGCGTACAGAAGTATACAGATAGGATTTAAAGGAAGTGGTAATGTTCAAATATTCGGCCTGCTCCCAAATATGGACAAAGATATTCTGAACAATGTCCTCGCACACTTCACCGTCAAACACAAATCCTTCTGCAAACCTTAACAAACTCGGATAATAGTCATGAAAAAGCGCCTCAAAAACTTCCTTGTTCCGTTTTTGAATTTCCCTTAACAGTAATTTATCCTCGATTCTCAAAATGGGGGCGATCTTGTTGCTTAACTTTCCGTGCAAAATAGAAAAACAATGCGATAATCCGGACACTACCCTGTATACTTTATTTCTGATTGGAGGATGAATGAACACCACACCTATTTCTTCCATTAGGCTCAGAAGCGAAAATATTCGCCACGAAGGCATTAAGAAAAATAAGTATGAACTTAAAAACCTCCATTTCCTTCTATCCTTCAAGATATCATCTTAGCTGGTTTCATACGTTTCCGTCATAGCGAACCTGTCTGCTCCAGGCAGGCATTCTTCTAATTATGAGATTCCCACTCCGCCTGTGGCGGATCGGAATGACGTTTTTGAAACTCGAAATGAGGTTAATAAAACCTTAACACCCTTAATTCCTTCATGGTTATTTACCCCCTTACTTTTTAACCAAAACTCAATTGGTTAATTCAATAAAAAATTCGTGAAAATTCGTGCAAACTTGTCCGCCGTGGCGGATTCGTGGACACTTTTCCTTTTTTACGAATCAATCTATCAATTCAAACCCCACCACATTCTCATGAATCTGCTCTTCTCCCCGGACCGCATCCACTTTGATATTGCTAAGCTGGACATTCTCCACCGGCTGCTCTTCTTCTCCTAATATCCTGGAAACAAACTCCACATCCGCAGCATCCACATTGCTCATATAGATATCCCGGATAGGGGTCAGCCTGCGCTCGTAAGTGGGCACCAAGTCCCTCCACTGATAAAGCACATCGGTTTCAATGCCCAAAACGCCCTTGTCAATCCTACCACATTTGATATCCTTCATCCTGATATTGGACACATACCCGCCCCTTCGTTCATTGGTTTTGATAAAGAGCAGGTGGTTCAGTTTGGCCCCTTCTTCCACCTCACAGTTTTGCATGTACACATTTTCCACCCCGCCGGAAAGCTCACTGCCTATCGCCAGCAGCTGATGGCCATTTTTGACCAGGCAGTTGCGGATCACCACGTTTTTGGTGGGCATATTCAGCCTTCAGGCATCCTGGTTCCTACCGGATTTCACCGCTATGGCATCATCCCCCTGGTCAAACACACAGTTTTCGATCAGCATATTCTGGCTCATCTCGGGATCAACCCCATCGTTATTGTGTCCATGGGCATACACGTCGACATTTCGGATCACCACGTCTTTGGACATAAAAGGGTGGATCACCCAGAAGGGGCTGTTTCTGATTTTCACCCCTTCCAGCAGTACATTTTCACAGCGGTTAAACTGGATGAACTGGGGCCTGAAGTTGGAAGTATCGTTCACAAACTGTCTTTCCTCCACCGGAACGTCTTTTGCGGCCAGGTTATACAGCCTCTTAAGGCTTTCCATATGGGGCTTTGGCCGGGCAAACCAGATTTTCCAGGTATCCATTTGGGCCTTTAAGGTTCCTTTTCCCGTAATGGCCACATTTTTACATTCAAATGCATATATCAAAGGTGAATAATTAAAACACTCCATGCCTTCCCAGGTCGTCTGTACAGCGGGCAGGTAATCCTTTGGATCACCGGAAAAAAGCAGGGTGGCACCCTCTTCCAAATGCAGGTTGATATTGCTTTTCAAGTGGACCTTGGCCGTGGGCCATTCTCCTTTGGGGATCACTACTGTTCCCCCTCCGCCGTCATGGGCTTTTTCAATCGCCTGTGCGATGGCTTTGGAGGTGGCTTCCTGGTCGTTTTGATCAGCACCAAAATCGGTAATGAGGTAGCGCTCTGCCTGAGAAAAGTCAGGAACTTTGATGACGGGCATTTCAAAGGGTGCATCCACCTGTATTTCTTCCATAATGAATCTGGGCTTTTGCTCTTTACATGAAGTCCATAAGGCTGCGAGGAAAACCAATATAAACAAAGGCATTTTACTAAGGCTCATAAAGTAATGGTAATTATACTTCCAAATTTTAGGCAAGGACCGTCCATTGCATCTAACCCCGGATCCTGCATTTTCAGTCCATAATAGTTAGGCGAATGCATATTTCGGGTAAATCCAAGGTAATTTAAAAAATTGCTATTTTGAAAGTGTTATGTCCTATACTGTAAAAAGGCTATTTTGGGAAGGCCTGCTTGGGGATCATTCTAGAAAGTGGTAACTTTTTACTCGACTGAACATAAAGCATAGGGATTTCATTATTTTCAAGGAATCTATTGAGAAATCAAAATGGATGATTTAAACCTATATTCAATGATAAACTCCCTTCCTTCAGATTTAAAAAAGGAAGTAAGTGATTTTGTGGAATTTTTAAAATTTAAAGCTGAGAAGCAAAAAGCTCCAAAAAAAGAGAGGTCCTTTGGAGCCCTTGAATCCAAAATTCACCTGTCCAAGGATTTTGATAAAAAGCAGTAAGGGCGTTTATGTTCGGCCTGTCTCCCCGAACACAAACGCCCCCACTTATTGGTGTTTCATCGCTTTATTAATATACACATCAAATATCAAAATGTAAAATAAGTCAAAGCCTATTTCCAAATTCGCAATACCTGATAAGTTAATTTTTAGAGGACTCATCCAACAGCTGAACAGAGCTGTCATTGATTTCGAAATCATGCATTTGCAGCATCCGGATCACTTCAGCGCCTGCGGCGATCACCGGACCATAACCATGTGCCGCATAAGGATTGATCGGACGATGGTAATAAAAAGCAGGGTCAAAGCCCATGCCCGTTCCCACACAAGTTCCTTCCACCTGGCCTTTGTCATTGACCATAGTACTTACCGCATTCCAGGCCAGCAGGGTCATCGGCGCATAAGCCTGATCATCCACCCAGCCTTCATTTACGGCTTTGGCAATACAATAGGCATAAATGGCCGTAGCAGAAGTTTCCAGATAGGAATCATTTCTGTCCAACAACTGGTGCCAAAATCCCGAGCCGGACTGAAGCCTTGCCAATCCTTTGATATGTTTTCTCAATAGGTCCAATACAAATGGTCTTCCCGGATGGTTTTCAGGAAGGGCGTTCAGCACCTCCACCTTGGTCAGGATGGCCCAGCCATTGGCACGGCCCCAGTGAAACTGAGGATGCTCCTCCATACCCTGCACCCATCCGTGCATATAGAGTCCCTTTTCTTCGTTGAACATCCGCTCCGAGAACTGCCGGATCTGGCGCACCGCCTCATCAAAATACTTTTGCTCTCCGGTATATTTCCCCATATTGACAATGGCCGGCACACTCATGTACAGGTCATCCAGCCACAGGGTGTTTTTCAATGGCCGGTTTCTGGCCAAGGTACCGTCTTCCAGCCTAAACTCCTTGTTCATGATATAGTCCATGAAATTATCGATCACAGGACGTACCTCTGCATCCAATCCGGCCAGGTCGGTCTTGATAAAGGAAGCACAAAGTGCCCCGGCATCATCCAAAGCTCCCGGATAAAGCACCGAATGTAAGGCATGTTCCTTTCCTGCCACCTTCTTAAAGTGGGGATAAAGGTCGGCAATGAACTTTACCCTTTGTTTGCTGTAATTGGTATAGTTTTCATCTCCGGTAACCTCTCCCGCCAGTAACATGGAAGAATAGGTCACGCCCCATTCATAGCTCAATAACCTGAAATCCCCTTGCTTCAACACGGACTTTTCGTCCACTTTGCTGAAGTCTGTAATTACCTCACCATTCTCGGCGGTAAGGATTTCAGTTGGCGTGGTGGATTCCAGGTACTTGTACACCCTGTCAATCACTGCTTTTACTTCCTGCTCCTCCGGAAAGCCATAGGGCACCGGATAATCAGGCTCTAAAAGGTGCAGCGGAGTGTTGGTATCGGTAAGCACTTCCTTGGTTTCCGTGCTGGTCTGGTCTTTTTCTGCCTGGGGAGAGCAGGCAACGGCGAGGCCCAATGCCCCGATGATTCCTGTTTTAAGTAGTTGTCGGACTTCCATAAACAATTTGGTAAAACTTGGGTCTTCTTTTATTACTGACTGATTTTAAAAATATAAAATTAAGCATTACCAAAAAATTTCCGTGCTGTACTGTGGGGGAGTTATTGGTTATCATGGTAGAAGTTATTAAGTGTCTATGGCCAACAGTCCACTAGATCCTTTGGGTAATTCATGGCATGACTCAAAGTCATGCCATGAATCAGCTTTCCTCTTTATCTTTTAGGAAGTGTCATGAACACTGTTTGTTATTCACTTCGTACCACGTACTTGAAACCTCGTACTTACTACTTGATACTCCATACTCCCCCATACTACAGTACAGGTTTTTTGCACCGATTGCTTAGTTTTATGATTAGGCTATGTCAAATGGCCGCTATTGTAAACAGAACCCAAAGAATATTTCAGGAATGAGGAATGTAAAATATGGGCTTTCAGCAGTCCTTACCATCATCAGCCTGCTGCTGGCCTTTACCCCTAAAGAACAAAAACACACCCTTTACATCATCGGGGACAGTACCGTGCGCAACAGCCGAGGTGATGGCGGCCCTGGACAGTGGGGCTGGGGAACCTTTATCGACGACTTTTTTGACAGCACCCAACTGACAGTCAGCAACCAGGCCATGGCGGGGAGAAGTACGCGGACCTTTGTCAAGGAAGGCAGATGGCAAAGGGTATTGGATGAACTTAAACCGGGAGACTTTGTCATGATGCAATTTGGCCACAACGAAGGCAGCAAGCCGGATACTACCAAAGCAGGTTACCGTGGGGTATTGCCCGGCACCGGAGATGAAACAGTAGCACTCACCTGGCCGGACGGGACAGCCGAAACCGTTCATACCTACGGTTGGTATTTGAAAAAATTCGTCTCCGAAGCCAAGAAAAAAGGAGCCACTCCGATCATCTGTTCCATGATCCCCAGAAACAAATTCCATGATGGAGAAGTGGAAAGGGCCAGCCAAGACTATGGCAAATGGGCCGCTGAAGTAGCCCGGAGAACCGGGGCCTTTTTCGTGGACCTCAACAGCATCGTGGCCGACCAATATGACCAATGGGGACCCGAAGTGGTCAAAGCGCTCTTTGAAAAAGACCATACCCACACCAATGAGGCCGGGGCCCGCATCAATGCCTGGTCAGCAGTGCAGGGCATTAAGGCGCTGAAAGACTGTACACTGAAGGCCTATCTGAAAAAAGACAAGCCTACGCTTTATCTGATCGGGGACAGCACGGTCAAAAACGGCCGCGGCGACGGTGCAGGAGGCCTTTGGGGCTGGGGAGATTTTATAGCCCCCTATTTTGACCTGGACAAGATCAAAGTTCAAAACCATGCCCTTGGCGGCACCAGCAGCCGCACCTTCCAAACTTATGGACTATGGGAAAAAGTACGTGAAAAGCTGGAACCTGGAGATTATGTAATCATGCAGTTTGGCCACAATGACAGCAGCCCGCTGGATGACAGCCACCGTGCCCGCGGCACCATCAAGAGTGCCGGCACAGAAGCGGAAGAAATTTACAACCCCATCACCAAGCAGCATGAAACGGTATTTTCTTACGGACAGTACCTTAAACAAATGATCACCGACACCAAAGCCGCCGGAGCCACCCCGATCGTTTGCTCCCTGATCCCTAGAAACAGGTGGGAAGAAGGCAAGGTAATGCGTTCGGATGACAGTTACGGTCTTTGGGCCAAGCAGGCTGCTGAGACAAGGGAAGCCTGTTTCATTGAGCTCAATAGGATCATTGCCGATGGCTATGATGAGCTGGGGGAAAAATATGTCAGGGAACATTTCTTCAATGACAAAGACCATACCCATCCCATCAAAGAAGGAGCCGAGTACAATGCCAAGGCCGTGGTCAAAGGCATTCAGGAACTGGAAAAATGTAAGCTAAAGGATTTTCTAAAGTAATAATACGGTTTAATAGGTTTGAAAAGGCCAGGGGTTCGCCTCTGGCTTTTTTGTTTTCCATATGAATGCTATTAACCATTAAGGTTTTTGGATTGTTTTTAAACGAAGAATCTTTTATGTCCTTTATACCTTCACTTCTTCATGTTTTGTTTTTTGAACCATTAAGGTATTAAGGGACATTAAGGTTTGGATTGGTTTATTGGGACGACAAGTCCTTCATGTCCTTCATGCCTTCATGTTTATATTTTTAAATCATTAAGTGCATAAAAATCCCTATACCTACTTCCCTTTTATGCCCTTTTCAGACCTTAACTTAATGACAAATGTAGCCTCTTACCACTGCAGATCAATTCCTATAAAAAAAGTGATTATTACCGTGCTTCGCAACCAAGCAATAGAAAAGCAGCGCACATTAATAGACCTTCAAAAAAGGAAACTTTTCAGCTACGGTTTCTAACCAAGCCTTGGTCATGATCTCATGGCCAGCCACAGTAGGGTGAACCCCATCCCAAACCCAATATTCCGGATCGGCTCTCTCCATTGCCTTATCAAAAGCCGCTGGATAATCCACCAATAGGGCATCAAATTCCTTTGCCAATGACGTTACCATTTCTTGCCTTCTCAGCACATCTTTTTCATAAGTATCCCAATGTTCTATTCGCTTTCCTATGGGATAGACAAATGGCATGCCCATAACAATGATCAGCTCCGGGTTCTGGGCCAAGCTTTGGGTTAAAATATCCCGATAGGCATTTTCAAACACTTCAAACTGGGGGCCATTCTCGGGATTTCTTACATGCTGCCCGACATCATTGATACCCACCAAAACACTAAGCAAATCAGGTTGGAGCTCCAAAGCATCCTTGGTCCAGCGCTCCTGCAAATCCGTAACCGTGTTTCCTGAAATGCCCCGATTAAAAAAAGACCATCCCTTTTCTGGAAAGTCAGCTCCTATGCGGCTGGCGACGGAAAAAGCATAACCATGCCCCATGATATGGTTCAGGTCCATATTACGACCCCTATTCCCATCGGTAAGGCTGTCTCCTTGAAACAAAACTCTCATTCCTTTTTCTTCAATTAGTGGTTTAGATTCTTTTATAGATGTCCTGGCTTGAACAGGAATGGCTCCTACCCCTAGTCCAAGCCCTGTGATGGCAGCAGATTTGACAAAATCCCTTCTGGAAAACAAATTATGCATGGGTGTTTTTTTTTGATCAATATAATGACCAACTGTAAGTAATCCGAAATTGGTTTATAAAAACAATGTTCCTCCCTTCAATCTTTGAAGCGCTGTTTTTGATTTGTCAGATTACTGCCGTAATTGTAGTAATATCCAATCATTTATCAAAACCCCTGATCAATGAACAGCGACACCATCCGAAAACACCTTTCCCGCCTTCTTCAATGGGAGGATGCCCATGTGAATTTCGATACTGCCATTGATGGCATTCCGGAAGAACTGCGGGGTGTACAGCCCCAAGGTCTTTCCTACTCTCCCTGGCAGCTACTGGAACACCTTCGTATCGCTCAACATGATATTCTGGATTTCTGCCAAAACCCTGACTACAAGGAATTGGCATGGCCGGAAGAATACTGGCCAAAATCAATTGCCCCTGCGTCAAAAGATGAGTGGGAGAACAGTATCGGGCAATACCGCTCAGACCGGGAAGCCTTGATCAAAATGGCTACCAATCCAAATCTGGACCTTGCTGCAACCATCCCGCATGGTTCGGGACAAAGCTATTTGCGCGAGCTTCTCCTTGTGGCCGATCATAATTCCTATCACATCGGACAACTCGTTGCGGTACGTCGTCTACTTGGAATCTGGCCTTAGGCTCGGTAATGTCTCTAGTATGTAAAATAAGGTTCTATCTGACTTGTAGTGGCTAAACATACTAAAACACCTAGTTACATCTCTGTTTGATTGATTGCTGGCAGATTTTTGGCATGGCTTTTCAAAGCGGCCAAAAGCTTTAGAGGAAAGCGGTTGGTATTATATAAAGTTTTGGAGGCTAATGCTTTGAACCGTTATCTGCATTGTCCCCGGGTTCCAACCCGATGCCAGAAATCCCGGATAGTCGGAAAAAATTAATTCGTGCCAACCTATCTAGCGCCACATAGATCCGTGTAATTCGTGGACAGCCTCTTGAGATTTTCGTTTACTGGCTTAATTGCGGATATCCAAACTATAAATCACTGGTTTTCGCTATAATAAAACCCCACTAATCTGTGTTTATCCTTTTCATCCGTGGACAATAATTTTCGATTGAAAACATACCACCGTATTTCTAGATAACCAGCCATTTTGTTTCCCAAGCACTTAAAATCCGCTCAAAGAAAATAAGCCCTGAGATATCTCAGGGCCCGGATATTTATCCATTGAAGAAATCAACCGCAACAAGTGTACTCCAATTATAAATATCCTCTTCTAAACCTGTTCTAAGGGCTGTAAGCCTTTGCTTGAGAAGGTACATATTGGCATCATCCCCGGTGTAGGGATGGTAATCCCTGCCATCCATATGAATGGTTTCAAAAGGCGCTATTACCGCAGCCGTTCCCACTCCAAAAGCCTCTACTCGTTTGCCAGCATCAAATGCTTCTTTCGGTTCATCCAAGCTGATCGGCCGCTCTTCTACCGGCCAGCCCAAATCCCTGGCTATTTGGAGCAAGGAGTCCCTGGTCACCCCGGCCAAAATGGTTTCCCCGGTGGGAGGAGTAAGCAATTTACCATCCATGATAAACATCAGGTTCATGGTGCCCGACTCTTCCACATAGTTATGTGATGCTGCGTCAGTCCAGATCACCTGATCGAAACCTTCCTGCTGGGCCAAGTTGGCGGGATAATAGGCCGCAGCATAATTGCCTCCGTTTTTGGCAGCTCCCACGCCTCCCATGGCGGCACGGGTATATCGTCTTTCCACTTTTACCTTTAGGGGGCGGGCATAATAGGCTGCCATCGGAGTACATACTACCATAAAGAGGTATTCATTGGAAATACTAACACCCAGGCGCTCCTCCGTGGCAATCATAAATGGCCGGATATAAAGCGAATACCCTTCCCGATCACTGATCCACTCCTTCTCCACTTCCACCAACTTCAAGATCCCCTCCTTGAAAAGCTTCTCCGGCACAGCGGGCATAGCCATACGCAAGAGGGATTGGTTCATTCTTTCATAATGCCTGTCCAACCTGAAAACACTGAGCTCACCATTGACCTGCTTGTAAGCTTTGAGCCCTTCAAAAACCGTTTGCCCATAATGCAGGCACATGGCCAAAGGTGAAATGCTTAACTGTTCAAATGGCTGGATCGTAGCTGACTGCCAGTCACCATCCTTATAACGTGCCACTAAAATATGATCGGTGGCTTTTACCCCGAACTGAAACTGCTCAAAGTCGAATTGATCCACGGCACTCTGTGGCTTTATTTGCATTTTTATCTCCATACCCTAATACTTTCAGGTGATTCTTTTGATGTTTAACAAAATTAACCAATAAAAACACACCGTTACAGATACAGATTTTTGTATTTTTAACCATAACAGATAAAGGGGTTATGAATTTATACGAAAAACTGGCGACAGACCTGGAAAGACAGATCCAAAAGGGCACGTTCAATTACGGCGACAGGCTTCCTTCTGTGCGGAGCATCCATCAAGAAACAGGAATGAGTATCAGCACCGTACTGCAGTCCATGTACCTGCTGGAAAGCAAGGGTTTGATAGAGGCCCGTCCCAAAAAGGGCTATTTTGTCAGGCCCTATCCGCGGGCTGACCATAGCAAGCCTGTGATCTCCAAACCCATTGCCCGGAAAGGGAAAAGGGACATCGAAGACTTTATCCAAAAGGTTTACGGACCAATGAACAGTGAAAAAAGCCTTACCAATTTTTCGGTGGGAGTCCCCTCACCGGAAATGCTTCCGATTGCCAAGCTCAAAAAAATCGTACGGGACATGATGCGGGACCTTCCGGATGCCTGTATCCACTATGAACCGATCATGGGCAGTGAATACCTCCGTCGGCAGGTGGCCAAACGGACCTTACTGTGGCAGAACAGCTTATCTACGGACGATTTGGTCACGACAAATGGCTGCATGAATTCACTGGCATATGCCCTGATGTCCCTCACCCAGAAAGGAGACAGCATCATCACCGAAAGCCCCGTGTACTTTGGCACACTCCAGTTGGCCAAAAGTCTTGGGCTTAGTGTCATTGAAATGCCCACGCATAGCGAATACGGTCTGGAGCTGGAGGCGGTGGAAAAGACGGTCAAGGAAAATAAAATTTCAGCGATCATTGTCGTCAGCAACTTTTCCAACCCCATGGGCTACTGCATGCCCGATGAGCATAAAAGAAGGCTGGTGCACATCTGCACCGAAAACCAAGTCCCTCTATTGGAGGAAGACCTCTACGGTGATGTTTTCTTTGGCGCCGAGCGGCCCCTTTCTTGCAAGAGCATTGATCAGGAGGGTATCGTGCTTTGGTGCAATTCCGTGTCCAAGACCCTGGCTCCAGGCTACCGTGTGGGCTGGATAGCACCGGGGAAGTTTAAGGACAAAATCTGCAAAACCAAACTCTACCACAATGTGGCCAGCTCCTCCCTTACCCATGAGGTCATTGCCCGGTTTATGGACAAGGGACGCTATGAAAACCACCTTAGGCAGCTTAGAATCAGCCTCCAACATAACCTGCTCAAATCATTGCAGACCATTCATGAGCACTTTCCCGAGAACACCAAAGTAACCTATCCCAATGGAGGTTTTTTACTCTGGCTGGAACTGGATCCTAAGATTGATACCACTGTCCTTTATGAACAGGCACTGAAAAAGGGGATCAAATATGCCCCCGGGAGAATGTTTACCCTTAGAGACCAGTTTAAAAATTGCCTGCGCTTGAGTTACGGCCTGAGCTGGAATGAACAGATCCGCCAATCCCTGATCCACTTGGGCGAGCTGCTGAAAAGACAATTAGTTTAGTATAGGACGACAAGTTCTTTCAACAGAAAGGTTTCCCCTCCTGTGTTTCCCTGTTCATTTGGAGGAATCTCCTAATTTGTTTTATAACAATCAAGAACAAAATAAAACCACTTTTCAAAGACTGGAACCTTGGAAAAGTGGCTTTGATAGAAGCTTGTCTAAAGGATTCCCCCTCTTACTCCTTGATGATTTTTTGAACCATCCTTTGTCCGTCAATATTCACGTACATAAAATAAATGCCGGAAGGATAGCTACTGATATCCCATGTGGAGACCTGCTCATCAATTAACCTTTCGGCTTTTTTCACGCCATTGATATCATAGATGCTAACACTGGCCCAGGCCGACTCCCTCTTGGAAAGGTACAATTTGATCAAACCACTGCTTGGATTTGGAAAAACCTTAACCTTGACCATATCCGTTAAAGCATATGACTCTTCACTAGGGTTATCTTCGCTCAATACCCTTTCTGCGGCCGAACCGCCATTACTTTCAGAAGGCTCCAGGCCATAAATCAGTTTTCCATAATGATAAACCGTGATCTGCTCTTTCAGCATCCACTTATTTTCACCAGAATAGGAATAGTCATTTTCCTGATCAAATTCCGACCAGTCTGACTTAGTGATTCTCAACTGGATTTCTCCTGTTTCTGCCAAGGGGGGCAAAGCCCCAAGCTCTCCAGCCAGTTTTATTTCTAAATAGTGATCGGCCAAAGTGCTATCTCCGGGCACATCCATAAAAACGCCCTCAATGTGTTCCTTGCCCAGCTCAGCATAATCCACCCAATGCTTCAATGTCCCGCCACCGTCTTTTGTAAACCAATAACGGAAGCTCAACCCTTCGTAATCCAGGGGCACATTTCCTTCATTTATCAGGTTAAAGGTCTTTTTAATGGTATTTTTCCCTCCTGAATGATGCTTAAGGTACACCTTGGCACTTATTTCGGTTGCTACTTCCTGAGGCTCTTCTCCCCAGATCAACCTTCCCTGATGGTACAGGGTGATGGATGGATTAGGGCTAAAATCTGCCGCCTCCATCATGGAATGATCATTGGTTTCATCAAAATCAGACCAGTCCTCATCATGGAAGGCTGACATGATCTCTCCGGAATCCCCTCCCGGATTCAATAGGCAATTATCTCCAAATGCATATTCTACATAGCCAAAAGCCTGCTCTCTGGGCTCAGGCAAAGCCACATATTCCATACTCACCTGATCTGCTCCCAAGGCGGCATAATCCAACCTGGTCTGTATAGAATTGATATTTTCCGCAGTAAACCAATACTTGGCCGTAATATCCTTAAGATTTACCGTCAAACTGTCCTTATTGACCAGCTTTAAGTTGGGGCGGATCTGATTGTCCATCGGTTTGTTCAGGTCCTCCTTCTTATAAACTACTTCCAGCTTTGGATGGGCAAAATACAGGGCCTCAACCTCTGACGGATCCAAGGCATAATTGTACAGCCGCACATCATCCATTTGGTCCCTAAAGGGCTTGTTTTCGTCCGAATTGCCCAATCTTACCGGGCTGGATCTGCCAATCCTGCTTGTTCCCGAATGGGTTTCAGCAGTTTTTTGGCCATTGATATAAAAGCGGAGCTTATTAGTTTCACGGTCACAGATGGCCACCAGATGCACCCACTCATCAGTAAAGATCGGATGGGAAGAACTGTTCCCTACGGAAGTGTTTACAGAGGTTTTGGTCCTGTCATCATCGATGGCAAAGGTCAAACGTCCATCCCTTAATTGGATACCGTACCAGTTGTCCGCAAAACTGCCCTTATGGATCAGATAGCTGTCTTTTCCATCCCCATACCGATAAGTATCCTCCGGGATCTTCACCCACATGGAAATCGTAAAGGAAGTTTCATCAAAGGTCAAATGATCGGCATGTGGAACATCAATGGAAGCCGTACTGCCAGGCCCTTCAAAAGCATAAGCCCGGCCAAATTTCCCGGCCACCCTGTCGGTAGCTGTAAAGCCTAGCGCCATTCCATCTTGTCCGTACAAGCTATGATCTTCCACCCATGTCCCGGACTGTTCGTCCATCTTCCAATGCCCCACCAAACCGGCAGGTGCAGTGGCATTAAATGACCAAACATCACCAATAGTTGTTCCTTTTGGCCCTATGGCATCCACGCGCCAAAAATAAGTTTTTTGGCCTTGGAGTTTTTTAAAATCATAAACAGGGTTTTCCACATCCGTGCTTCCCAGCAGGGTCAAATCATTCTCATCTTCACCTAGATATACCTGATAGGAAGTGGTATTGACCCCGCCTTTCCAGCTGACAGCAACCTCTTCTCCAAAGCCCTCCAAAACAGCTCCCTCAGCCAAAGAAGGGTCAAAAGCCTTCATAGGGGTGGGCAGGGTATGGTAAAGCTCCAGCACTTCCTGTGCCGATAAGCGCTTGTTGAAAAGCCGTACCTCATCGATATGGCCTTTAAAAGGTGTCCCAAAACCGTTGGAATTGCCTAAAATGATCGGCTCAAACTGTCCAATAGGCTTCTCTGTGCGGTCATTGGTTTCCTTTACCTGGACGCCATTGAGATAAACCCTCAACACATCGTCTTCCCGGTCCCTGATGGCCACCAGGTGCACCCATTCCCCGCTAAACAAAGGAGAGGCACTGGTGGAAAGTTCGGTTTTGGTGGAATTATCATCCACCGCAAAACGCAGGTTGCCGTCCTTGATTTCGATCCCGTACCATTGACCGGTCCCTCCGGTGTTCTGGTCTGCCTTGAAGGTTCCCTTGTGGATCAAATAGGATTGGCTGGTCCGTGTGGAAGATTTTAACCACATGGAGATGGCGAAGGAATGCTCGTCAAAATACAACTGGTCAGCATGGGGAATGAACACATGGGAAGGGTTCTCTGCATTGGAAAAGTCCAGGGCCTGGTTAACTTTTCCTTCTGCTGTCCAAGAATAATCATTGAGCTCGTTTACCTCGCCCTCATTAACAAAACGACTGCTGTCAGCCACCAAAGTGCCCTCGGTATGGTCCATCAGCCAGGCGCCAACCAGTCCTTGGGGAATGTATGGCCTCGTGCTAAATGACCACACCGGCCCTTCGGTGATCCCCAGCTCATTGCCTGCATCCACCTTCCAGTAAAATGTCCGGTCAGACATCAAATCCCTCTGTTCATACTCCTTTGCCGACAAAGAATCCTGCCATTGTAATGCTTCTGGACTTTCCCCAAAATATAAGATGTAAAAGTCGGTGTTTTCACTTCCTGTCCAGCTCAAGGTCAGCGAGGTGGTATCGGCAAAGCCAAAACGGTCTTCCGGAAAGCCTATTCCAGGCTCTGCAGGTGCCGTCGGTACCGGGCTGGTTTTGGCAGAAACTACAGCAGATACCGCCTTAAGTTCTCCCGCATAAGGACTCAACCTGAACCGGTAATTTTGGTTGGGGCTGAGCCCTTCGATCAATAATTCGTTCAGGTTTCCTGCAAGACTGTCCACAAAAGTAAATTCTCCATTGGACGGGGATTTTTCTACCAGAATCCCTTCATAGCGCCCATCATTGTTCGCCCAGCTCAATTCTACTGTGGAAGGACCGATCGCTCCCACGGCCAGATCAGTAATAGGCTTTAAAAAATCAGCTGGTTCCAGCTCAAGGATCCCATTGATATAATGCTCAATATTAGCATAGCCATCTGCTCCGATAAGCATGGCATCAGAAGCATCATGGGGATCAAGCCCGTTGGCCGCTTCCCATTCATCGGGAATACCATCCCGGTCGGAATCAGCTTTGGCCGGTGCCCCAAATACCTGCCCGGGGCCTCCTGTTGGCAGCTCCCTTTCATTGGCTATCAGCTTTCCTTCCAGCCCAAGACTGGACAGTTCTGTCATCAGGAATTCATCCACCTGATCCCTTTTGGGAAAGTTGGTCCCTACATGCTCCAAAACATAAGTGTAGCTTTCCTGGGCGCTCATTACCTGCTCTGGAAAAGCATAATCATAAGGCGTTTCTGCAAAGGTGGTAATCCCCTGATAAGCGGCTTGCTCCACCAGGCTCCCGTCCAAAAGTCCGTTGAGGTTTCCATCATGATAGTTACCCTCCACATAGGGGATAAAGGATTCGGTTCCCCTTGAAAAAGGCCTGATGGTGGTGCTGGGTCCATCGATATAGTAGTTGTTGATGATATTTACACGGGACTCAGCAGTGGATCCTCCCATAATATAACCGCCCCCACGGCCCCAGTTGTACACCACATTATTGACAAACTGGTTTCGGTTTTTGACTTTGGGATTCCGGGTATTATTGTCGATGTACAGGTTTCTAAAAAGGCTCACCAGCCCCGAAGGTTCCATCAAGCCTCCACAGGAATGGGTTTCCAATCCCTGGGCGATGATGCTGTTCTGGATGGTAATGCTGTCCGCATGCCCGGTAATGGAGAAAGTTTCATCCCTTCCCCAGCTGGCAGAGACATGGTCAAAGATAAGGTGCTTGGCATTATCGGTCAGGGTCATGGCATCTGCTCCACTGGTGCCATAGCGCCCCATCCTCACCCTTAAATAGCGAACGATGGAATTGCTGGCCTGGGTGAAGGTAATGCCATCCCCATAAATGACCACTCCGTCCCCGGGGGCAGTCTGTCCGGCAATGGTGACATTACGGGCGACAATAATTCTCGAGTCCGTAGAAATAACACCGCCCACCTCAAATACCACTATCCGGTTGGGCTGGCTGACCGCTTCCCGAAAGGAACCTGGCCCTGAATCATTAAGATTGGTGACAATGTAAACCTCCCCATGGCGGCCGCCTTCGGCAAACCTTCCAAAGCCTTCTGCACCCGGAAATGCCAAGGTTTGGGCCATGTTCTGGTGAATGATTAATCCTATCAATAGGAGGGTCAGGAAGCAGGTGATTCCCGCTTTCCCGATGGGATTGGTAAAAGTTAAATTCATGTTAGTATGGGTTATTTTGGTTGCAAAACACTACTAACACCAGGGGTCTGAAAAAGAAATTTTATTGACAGTCAATTTCAAAAATGTTATATAAGAAACTGTTCTGAGCTGTCCTGCATTACCTTACGAAAAAGTAAAGGACACTGTAGGGAAAATGCAATTAATCTACTTGATCCAGCATCTGATTCCCGTTAATTTTTAACCATGAAGAAGAGAAGGAAATTAAGAGAGGTTTTTATATCAGTAAAAGAAGAAACCTTTATGCTCTTAATCCCTTCATATTTTTTTATTTTTGAACCATTAAGGTATTAAGGGACATTAAGGATTTGAGTTGTTTTTTTACGGGAAGAATTCTTCATGCTCTTAATCCCTTCATGCCTTCATGTTTTTACTTTAAATTAGATGCATCAATGCTCGCTCTAAATTTATCGTTTACTTTCTTCTTCAAACTTAACTTCCTCCCCATTGACCACCACATTCTCAAACTTCGCATTCTTCATGTGATTGACATTGAATACCTGCTCCACGCTGTCAATCCGGCAATTGATCATTTGGAAGTTTTCCACCGGTGACTCTCCATAAGCATTGACCATTACGGCATATTTGCCCCCGTTTTTGACATGCAGGTTTTCCACGATCACATTTCTAATGGTCGGGATATGCTCCCCTTCTTCTTCATAGAACATGTTAAAGCGGACAGCTGCCTCTTTATAGGTTCCTACCACCACATCCCTCATGTATACATTTTCTACCGTCCCTCCCCTTTTAGAGCTGGTTTTGATGCGGAGCACCCGGTCCAGATTGGGGCTGTCCATCGTCAGGTTCTGTGCAAAAACATTCCTGGCCCCTCCGGAAATCTCACTGCCGATGACCACACCACCATGGCCCTCTTTCATCTCGCACCCTTCGATAATGATGTTTTCAGATGGGATTCCCGGAATCCTGCCATCCTCATTCCGTCCCGACTTGATAGCGATACAGTCATCCCCTGTATCAAAATAACAATCCTTGATCAGCACGTTTTTGCAGGCCTCGGGGTCACAACCGTCATTATTGGGACCTAGGGTTTCTATGCGCACACGCTCCACAGTGACATTTTCGCAAAGCACGGGATGCAGGTTCCACATGGGGGAATTGATCAGGGTCACATCTTGGATCAATACGTTTTTGCATTCAAAAGGCTGTACAAACTGAGGCCGCAGGTAATGGCCCTCACCGAACACCCTTTCTTCCAAAGGCACCCGGTCATGCACCATTTCATGCAACAGCTTCCTGGCAGGATTTTGCCTTCCCATGCCTTCCTGCCAGCCAAAATGCCTGGCACCGCACCAAGGCCACCAGTTTTCCATATCGGCATAGCCATCGAGAATCCCCTTGCCGGTAATGGCAATGTTTTCTTGCTGATAGGCATAGATAAAGGGGGAATAGTTCATCAGCTCCATGCCCTCCCATCTGCTGCGCACCAAAGGCAGGTAATCTTTTGGGTTGCGGCTGAACCGCAAAGTGGCCCCTTCCTGAACATGCAGGTTGACATTGCTTTTAAGATGTACCGCCCCGGTGAGCCAGATTCCTTTGGGCACTAGCACCCGGCCGCCTCCAGCCTCATGACAGGCCTCGATGGCCTCGGCAATGGCTTCAGTGTTTAGAAACTCTCCTCCCTCCTGGGCTCCAAAATCGGTAATCGTAAAATCCCTGTCGGGAAACTCAGGTGCCTTGATCAAAGAACGGATCGAATCCAGTTGCGACCAGGGACCTTGGTCCACCTGTGCTACTTCCTTTTGACCACAACCCAGCATCAGGCCGAGCATCAAGGCTAAAATGCAGTATATCTTGTTTGTTTTCATCATATTATAGTTTGCTTATCTTTTCAATCAATCGACTCTTTCTTTTCCAGTTTTTCATTTGGAACGTTGTCCCGTCTGCTGTGCTACACCACAGCGCACAGGAGCGGGGATTATTATAATTGGGCCTTATTATTTTAGTTAGTACTTATGCAAAGGCCCCGCACAATCATTCATGCTTGAATACATAGCAGGTACTTAACAAAGAACCATCATAGGTCGGGATTGCAAATCCCGATCAGCGAACAAATTATCGCCCGCAGTCAACGACTCCTCTTCTGTAAGTCCCGTGGCGCAGCCAGCGGGACAACTCCGTACTTCGGAACGCTAAACCGGTAAGCTTGAAACCTTACAATTTTAAAACTTTCAACCTTACAATTCCCCAATCTTCCAATCCCTCTACTTCCCCAGCTCCAAAGCAGCCAATATAAACGGCCCCACGCCTTTGGGATCATTGGTTCTTATCTTTTCATTGACATAATATTCATAGCTTCCATCCCGATAGGGATCTCCGCCTAAACCTGCTACTGCACAAACTTGGGTGAGACTGAGTTCACCCATATCCCCAACTTCAATGAGTTGCTGAGTAATTCCCTCAAAGCCCTTTTCAGCTGCTTTCCAAAAGCTCTTATCCAAACAGCCTTGATTTACCCCTTTGGCCAGGGCATATACAAACATGCAGGATGCCGAGGCTTCCAGGTAGTTTCCTTTACGCTTGCCTTGATCAATCACCTGATACCATAATCCGCTTTGCTCCTCCTGATAGTCATGGATGGCCACAGCCAGTCGTTGCAAAATGCCAGTCAAGACGACTCTTCCATAATGTTCTTCCGGCAAAAAATCCAAGGCATCCACAACTGCCATGGCATACCAGCCCATGGCCCGGCCCCATATATTTGGCGAGCGGCCAGTCTCAGGATCCGCCCAAGCCTGGAACCTGCTTTCATCCCATCCATGGTACAACAACCCCGTTTTGGGATCTCGGAGGCATTTTTCCATCAACACCAGCTGAAGTACCCCTTCCTCAAAAGCCTCCGGTTCATCGAATTCTTGCGCATATTGCATCAAGAAAGGCGTGCCCATATAGGCCCCGTCCAACCACATTTGATTGGTATAGCGCAGCTTATGCCAAAACCCACCTTCGCTGGTCTTCGGTTGATATTTCAGTTGCTTTCTGAGGGTTTCTAAAGCCTTTTTATAGCGCATATCCCCGGTCCTGCGGTAGAGATTAAACAGCAACTTCCCGGAATTGATCATATCAATATTATAGGTTTCGTACTTATAGGTGCTGATCTGTCCATCCTTATCGATCAGTCCATCCGCATAGGCTTTGATATAATCGAAATAGGTATCATCACCGTTTTCCTTCCACAGCTCCTCAAAAGCATGCAGCATCAATCCTTGCGGGTAGCTCCACACCGGCCGGTCCATAAAGTCGATCTGCCAGGCTTCAGGATTGCGCTTCATCACGGAAAGCGCCATCCTTTCGGACCAATTTAGGTTTTCATCTATCCGACCGGATTGCCCAAAAGCCTGCTGACTTAAAAAAAGGACGATTATCAGTAGGAAACTTTTCATTTTCATATTGTAGTGGTAAGGTTTTAATGTTGTAAGATTAAAAGGTTGTAAGGTTAGGAACACGGATCCCCACGGTTGTCTCGGTTGTCCTGTCGGCTGTGCCGCAGGACAGTCAAGAACCAGGATTGCAGATACCTATCCGACATGATAACATCACTGTGAGGATGCCCCTTAGAAGGACGTGGCAGCCTTGTCCGCTGAAAACGGGATTGCTTCACTCCGTTCGCAATGACGTTTAATACCTAACCCCATCTAGTCCTTGTTTGCAACGAGGACCACTAAATCCCTGCGTTTAATAACGCCATAGCCTATTCCTTTACTAATCGCATTAAAAATGCTAGGATTTAGCAACCCGCATTGCAAATGCGGGTTAGAGAAAGCAACCCGGAATTTACTGCTCCCCTGCACCCCCTACCCCCCTAAAGGGGGAAGGCCTAGACGCTGCCAGCTGACTTACCGACAGCGAATGGTTTGACCGCTGGAACGATAATTATTACTTCATTTTACATATTCAGTATTTACCTAGCTCATTTTTCTTCGAGATTGGACATTCATGTCTCGTCCATCTAGAGTCTAAAGTCTTTTGTCTAATATCTAGCGTCTAATATCTAGCCTACGGCATTTCCCGCAGTCCTTCCCACTTCACTTTCCATTTGCCATTGTCGGGGAAACCAGGAGCTTCCCTATCTGGGGCCCCTTCCCAGCCGGCAGCCATCATGGCCACTGTGGTCAGCAGTCCCCCATTTCCAGGCAAATAAATACGCAGGCGCTTGTCCTGGTAATTATGTCCATTGGGCAAGTAGGTATTCTTTTCTTCTCCCATAAACAGGGCCTCCAAAGCCGTCTCAGGCATATTGAGCCTTGCCGCATTCATGGCCATCATAGGATAATCCCAGCCCCAGGTGGTTTCCCAGTTCCAAATTTTCAGTATCTTCTCCAAGGTGTTTTTCATGATGACCGTATCGATCATGTCCGTCTTGGGCAAAATCCCGTATGCTCCCAATACCACTGGATGATCGTGCAAATAAAAATCATCCTCATAAGCCTTCGGGTGGGTGCTGCTGGGCAGGTACAAGCTGTCCTTGATGGCTAGAGGTGCCAAATTATCCAACACTTCCCGCCACTTGGGGTTTTCTTCCATTCCCAGACGCTTCTGCCAATCCAAGGCCACATTCAGCCCATAATGCCAGTAGGCCAGCTCAAAGGGAGGGTCATCGGTGGATTTGGCAGGAAAAAGTTCCTGCGCAGGAATCAGCGGAGCAATCAAATGGTATTTGCCGTCCCCTTTACTGTCTTTGGCGAAAGAGGCCATAAACTCCGCCGTCTCAAACACAATTTCCTTGTACTTTTCCAAAGTGGCCTGATCCTGCCTGTCCTGATAAAGCTGCTCCACAAAGTAGAGGATATGGGGCTGTTGCCAGATCAGGTACGAGGCCACACTGGAGGGGCTTTCATCCCCGTAAGGATCGGTCATTTTTTGCCACCGTGCCCCTTCAAAACCTTGCCGCTCGGCGGTAGCTTTGGCCTTTTCTAATGAACTGAAATACCAGGGAAGGCTTTTTTCCATCAATTCCACCCGGTTCCAAAGTCCAAAATGCGCCCCATGCCACCAGTGCATTTCCATATGGAACTTTCCGTACCAGCTGTTCATGGTCAGCCCCGTCTCCTGGGGAGGCAAAGATCCCGAGCAGTTGACCTTCGTGAGGTACTGGGATAGCACCACCCTTCTTTCCAACTCCCCAGCCCGCTCATCGGTGCATTCCGAAAAGTCAATGGCCCCGCCTGACTTCCAGAATTCCTCCCAGCCACTTTCACTGCTTTTGGCTGTAGCCTCAAAATCGGGGATTTCATTTTCGCCCTGTTTCGAAAACAAGGCGGTGAACTCCAGGCTTTCCTGTCCTTCCTGGGCATTGAGCAGGAAGGTATGCTTATCGGCCGTTTCAAAAGCCCCATTGCCTTCCCATTGCACATCGGTCACGTATTGTGTGCTGTCCAGTGTTCTGGACACCCTGACCTGGCTGGGCCTGATCACCTCCAGGTCGGAGGAATGCTTATCTTCCTGTGTCCAGTCATAGCCCGGACACACATGACAACCCGAACCATATGGGAACCTGAATTTCACTTTCAGCTTTCCTTCGGCCACCAAGGGAGATGTGATTTTAGCGGAGATACCGTCTTTTTCCTGATGGCCATAGAGCTCCACTTTTACCGGCTGCCCTTCCACACTGTATTCACTGGTAATCTTTCCCTTCCAAAGGTCCAGTTCCTGGTGCACCTTCTCCAAATCATGCACCTCGACGGTCGATCCATCGGCCTTAAAAATCTCTAAACCTATAATCCCCAAGTGCAGCCTGTGCGGACTGGTCCTGAAATAATCGGTCACTTCCTTTTTCCTTCCCTCCTTCCATTGCACCGGAAAGGAAATCACCTGACCGGTGGCAGAGGTGTCATATCTTAATATTTCTTCCCATTGGTAATCATCCGGATTGGGAAAAGAATGCCATCCCCACTGGCTTTGGGTGCCCAAGGAGACCCCTTTTTCATAATATTCGGGAAAGCTCTGCAGGCCGCTCACATCCACGGTATAGGCAAACTCCCCGTTCCCCACGGATAGGGAAGCCAAGGTATCCGGCTTATCCAAAACAACATTATGCCGATTGACCAAAGCATAGCGGTCGATTTTATCGGATGCTTCTTTCGCATCTTCTTGGGGCGAGGAACATGAAAAAAGAGCCGCCACAACCGCCACATTCAGGCTTAAGATTTTGAAGGGGCTTGTTTTAAAGAATTTGATCATAAGGGTGTTATTGAAATTGTTATGCTTTTAAAAACGGGTTGTTATTTTTCTGATCCCCGTAATCTTACAGTTAGAATTATCTTCTTTGTTCTTTTATTCAGAATTGTTTTCTGTCCTTTTCCATTGATGAAAAGGACCAAAAATCTAGGCCTGTGGAGCATCCTTCAAATTGGTCATTTTCGTTTTCAGTTAAGATTCTATTTCCCAATTTGATTTTGAACAATTGCTTCAGGTTAAAAATGAGTGGATCTTGCTCGTCCACTTCGCAAGCTAACTCATTTTCTTAACACCTTCCTCAATTGTTCAAAACCGGATGCTCCAAGGGCCGCCTATAAGAATCAGATATAATATACTACTTTAACATACCTGCCTGTAACATTCCGAATAATCGGATATTATACCCACTTTTCATATCACCCAAGAAAACTAAAGCCTTTCGGGTTTTATGGGACCAAAGCTTCAATGTCTGGAATTCCGCTCTTCTAAACCTGGAAGGTTTATAATTAATTATCTATTACCAATGCATTAAGATAGTTTTCCAATTCGGTATATCCGTCCTTATCTATCCTGTTTCCGTCAGCTGCATTTCTTGGGTCCAAACCATTTTTCCTTTCGTAGCGATCTGGCATCCCATCTCCATCGGTATCTTTCTGTGCTTTGCCTCCCTCCACTCTACCAGGCCCCTTCATGGGCAGTTCCATTTCATCATGGATGGTCTTTCCGCTTTTTCCCAAAGAAAGCAAGTCCTTGATCAGGAATTTGTCCACCTCATCCCTGTGAAGAGAAGCCCCTACTCGATCAACCACCCGTTGATAGGCTTTTTCAGGAGATAGGGTATTTACTTTCGGATAGTCAAAGGGTTCTTCCATCCAGCTGACCGGTTCATACACCTTTTTCGGCAGCAACTCCCCGTCCAAATTGCCATTGAAGTTACCGTCATACCAATTGTCCCTGGCATAGATATGGAAGTTTTCGTTGGAGCGGTTAAAGGGCGCTGTGTCCCTGGTTTCGGGACCTGCAATAAAACAATTCCCCTCCACGTTGGCGTAGGACTTGCCCTGCGAACCTCCTCCCTGGATATAGCCCGCCACGGCCCAGTTGTAGACCACATTATTGATATATTGGTTGATGCCCTTTACTTTGGGATTTCTTGTGTGGTTGTTGATCCATAGGCAGCCCAGAATGGACACTCCGCCGCTAGGCTGGATCAGTCCGCCCGTAGAATGGGTCTGCAGGCCCTGGCCGATGATGGAATGCTGCAAGGTGACATTTTCCACCTCCCCGTTTAGGTCAAAAGTGCCATCCCTTCCCCAGGTAATCGACACATGGTCAAAAATCATATCATGTCCCCTGGCAATAGCCACGGCATCCTTTCCCTTGTCCCCTACTTTTCCCATCCTCACCCGGATATACCGGGTAATCGTATTGTTGGCATCTGAAAAGCTGAGTCCGTTTCCATAAACGGTAATGCCCTCTCCCGGTGCGGTCTGTCCGGCAATGGTGATATTTTCCTGCACCACAATCCTGGATTTGATACGGATCACTCCACCCACTTCAAAAACCACTGTCCGGTTGGGCTGACTGACCGCCTCACGAAAGGAACCCGCGCCTGCATCGTTCAAATTGGTCACCTTATACACCTCTCCTCCTCTTCCTCCCACCGCATATTTCCCAAAGCCCTCCGCTCCCGGAAAGGCCAATTGCTGGGCAGAGGCAGTGATGGATGAAAGCAAGGTGATAAGGAATAATAGTCGTGTTATTTTCATTTTTGTATTAATTATAATGAGTATGGAGTAGCTAGTCTTGAGTATGGAGTAAGAAATCAAATTCAAAGCTCAAGACTCAATACTCATGACTCAGTACTCAATAAAAAGACAAGACCGGGTCAACGAATGCCCGATCCTGTGCTGAATTAACAAACCCCTAGTGTTAAGTCACTAAATAAATAATTTGTCAATACCTTATTTATTCAAATCGTAGTGGATAAACCAGTTTGTCGGCTGCATCAACAGGTTTCTGATGCTTTCCTGTTTCCCTGAAGGGTACTTGGCACTGACCCTATCGGCCAACATCGCTGGATCATTCCAGCGCTTGGCCATTCGGATCATGGCGAAGTAAGACCTGGCCTCTCCTGCACTTTCCATACAGGTTTCTTCTATCAGCAGGTTATCCAGCCCTTTCTTGTACTGCTCGATCTTTTCAGGGGTATCCAGCTCATCCTTGCTCAGTCCTTCTGGATAAACCGGGCCTAAATCTATCCTTCTTCTCACCCCCCAGTTGGTGCTGATGCCTGCATTGACCACTTCATTATCCAAAGGATAGCGAAGATTGTCGCCGTTTTTGGAGAGGTAGTTCTGCACACCATCATTCAAAAAGGCCTCTGCTTCTGGAAATAACTCCATCTGGTTCAGGGCCTCGGCAATGAACAGGTGAATGTCAGCAGCCCTGTAAAGGACCAGATGGACATCATTTTTGTGGATATTGTCAGCCGATTCATGGGCCCGGGAAAACTTCCTGACCACCCATTCTCCATTTTGCCTCCAATAGGTATAATCTTCGCCCCTGTACCTGTCGCCCACGGTGATCCCGTCCTGACGGACCTGCTTTTGGAAACGCTCCATGGACACCTCTGTTGGTTTTAGGAAATAGTCGTTCGGCTGGGTATTGGAAAAGAAGGAGATCAAGCGGTTGGTCTGCTGCCTTTGATAATCAAAGGGCACAATATTGATCAGCTCCCTGGTCTTGGTGATGGGATCTCGGTAAAAAAACTGAATCCACTCCCCATTATAATCCTCATTGCTGAGCTTATAACGCTTGCTGCCCTCATCATAAATATACGGCATGCCGATGCTGACCACCTGCTCATAACTGCCGTTCCACAGGTACAGCTCCATCATTAAAGGTTCCGGTGAAGGACAGATCATGTTCCAGGTAAGGTCCTGCGCAGAGGTGCTTACCCCCGGGAACAGCAGGTCTGACCAGATCAGCACTTTTTTGCCGTTGATTCCATTTACACCACCTTCCATCAGGCCGATCAACTGACCGATCAGCTCATCAAAACCCAAGGTAGGATACTTGGACAAGTCTGTCTTTTCGGTTAGCGGTTCATCCAAATAAACGGCCTCCCCGTACAGTTTGGCCAACATCAGATAAGACCATACTTTGAAACGGATAGCCCCGCTGACCAAAGGCTCAAATACCGCGTCTTCCACGGCGTTGGGATGGGCTTCCTTGTATTCAAAAGCCTTTTTGATATAATTATTGGCATTGGAAATCACATCATAGTAGCCGCTGGGATCCGCAAAGGAGTTTCCTTGGCTGATGCTATGATTGTAAATGTCCCAAAGTTCCTGGGGTGCATTGTCAGTAGGCTCCAGAAAGTCCCCCCGAAGCTCCGCCAAAAAGATGGCCTTGTCCGCTACGGTCTGCACCTTAGCGGCTATGCCCATATAGCCGGAATAAAGCTCATTGGTATTGCCAATGTAATTTTCCTCCAGTAAGATATCGTCCGCATCCGACTCAAAGTAGCTTTCACAACCACTAAAAGCCATCAAGCCTGCGATCAGTGCGCATTTATAAAACAAGTTATATTTCATAGTTGATGTCATTAGAATTGTAGGTTAAAACCAAGCTTCAGGGTAGTCGGCAAAGGCATGGCGCCAAAGTCCACTCCTTGCATATAGGGCTGGTAAGCATAAGAAGTCACCGGATCCAGCCCCAGGTAGTCCGAAAGGGTAAACAGGTTCTCCCCTGCCAGGTAGACTTCTCCCCCTTCGATAAAACTCAATTTCCCAAGCTGATAGCTAAGCGTCACATTATTCAGGCGTAGGAAAGAACCGTCCTCGATCCATCTGTCGGAGAAGCGGCTATTGCCCATGGGATCACCGTACATGGCCTTAGGAATATCGGTCACCTGTCCATCGGTCTGCCATCTTCTGTCCACTGCCAAAGATTGGTTACGGAAGTCACTCAAAGACTCCATCTCCCTTCGCACGGCATTGTACATCTGGTTGCCCGAGCTAAAAGTGAACTGAGCTGACAGTGAAAACTTCCTGTACCTGGTCTGAGTGAAGAAACTGCCAAAGAAATCAGGCGAAGCATCCCCAATGAGTGTGCGGTCTTGGTCATCGATAATCCCATCATCATTAAGGTCCTCAAAATGGATGTCTCCAGCATTGAACTGCTCACCTTTGAAATCCACCAAGCCCAAAGCATTGGCCGCTTCCTGGGTAGGAATTACCCCCTTGGATTTAAAGCCGTAGAAGCTGTAGGGATTTTCGCCCTCCTGGGACACCAATGCCCAGTCACCCGGCATTTCTCTGACCAGGGCTTTATTCTCTCCTTCAAAAGAGCTTATTACGTTTCGGTTTTTATTGATGGTTCCTCCGATATTCCAGTTCAGGTCCCTTTTATTGATCAGGCTCAGCTGTAGCCCTGCTTCGATGCCCTTGTTCTCCAGTTTGGCTCCGTTCACATACATCTGGTTGATGCCATACACTGAAGAAATTTCCTGGGGATAAATCACATCAGCGGAAACGGTCTGATAGACATTGACGCTGGCCACCAGGTTTTGATCAAAGAACCCTGCATCCACACCTGCGTTCATCGTTTGGTTTCTTTCCCAGCTCAAGGCGGTATTGGCCACATTGCCATTTACGATTCCTGCCAGCTCACGATAAGCTTGGCTGCTATAGAACTGGCTGCTCAGCCCCGTTGGATACCGACTGTTTCCGGTAAGGCCATATCCGGCATGGAAATCCAGTTTGTCCACTCCTTTGGCATCCCTGAGCCACAAACTATTCTTGGCCTGCCAGGTCAAATCCAAGCCGGGGAAAACCCCAAAACGGGGACTGTCCTTGCCCGTGGAAGAGGCACCGTCCACAGACACATTCAATGAAGCCAAAAACTGGTCAGCAAAACCATAACGGGCATATCCGTACATGCTCATCCAGTTCCATGAATTGTAATACCCCTGGAAAGTACGGCCCTCGGCATCTACATAGGAAAGGGTCTTGTAAAAATCCGAGCTGGTATTTCTTCCATAGCCCCCATCAAATTCCTGTCGGGTCAAAAGCCCCTGATAGCCCAGTCCGGCATCCAGTGGATTACCGCCTACTTCCTTGGAATAGTCGGCATTGACCTTATAATAAAGGTTGGAAACATTGCCACTGCCCGCCCGGGCGGTATTCAGGGCTACCCCTTCTTCCAAAGGAACAATGGTCAGATCAGATCGGCCGGGAATAAAACTGGTCTGTCTTTTATAGCCGGAATAATAGCCAAAGGTTCCGCTTAGGGTCGTATGCTCACTGGCCAGAAAATTCAGCCCTGTATTCAAAAACAGGTCAAAATTGTCCGATTCCATTTTGGTATTGTTCATGACCGCCAATGGATTGGACACACCAAACTGTCTTACCGCATCGTAAGCGGGCAACTGGTTATTGTACTCGTCCTTTCTGAACGGGCTCAGGATCGGGGCTTTGAACAAGGCCGCCATCAGTGGGTTGGACGCATCAGAAAGTATCTGCTCATGCAACTTGCTGTTTCCATAAGTCAGGCCCAGGGAGCTGACCAACTGAAACTTCTGGCTTAACGCTATATGCGCATTTAGCCTCGTGGTGTAACGGGTGAAGTTGGTTTTGTTCATGGTCCCGCCTTGGCTACTGGCTCCCACAGAAAGATCGTATTTGGCAATGGCATCACCACCTTTCACCCTGAGGTGGTTTGAGGTGACAAAAGCTGAGCGATCGATCAGTTCCTGCCAGTTGTTATCATTATTGTACAGGAAGTTGTAATAGTAATCCGGGTCGTCCTTCAAGAAAGGGAAGAGGGCCAGCATATCGCCCATATCTTCGTAACGGGTAAGTCCTACATCTCCGATATAGCTTTTAAAGCCATCCACGCCCAGCACGGGCAACTGATTTTGGTTATAGGCCATTCCGTATTGGCCGGAAAATTCAATGACCGTTTCCAGGTCCTCGGGAGAACTGGTCTCGATCAATAGCACCCCATTCGACCCCAGCGAGCCAAACCTCGCTGCTTCACTGCCCTTCACCAACCTGATCTGGGCAATATCATTGACATTGATGGCATTAAACACACTGGAAGAATAGCCTTCGATGATCCCAGAATTGTTCATGTCCTGAAGATGGGGCACGCCATTGATCAAGATAAGCGGGGCATTGTTCCCCGCCATGGTGCGGATTCCCCTAAGGTTCAGGTAAGCCCCTTCCCCAGGCATTCCGCTTTTATTGATGACATTCAATCCAGGAAAAGCACCCTGGATGACATCTTCCACATACAGTGCACTCGGTTTGAAACGCTGTTGGCTAAGCACCTCGGCCTTCATTGTCCCCTGCTCTGCCCCTTTACCGGGCAGTTCATAATAATCGAAATTTTGCGGCACCAAGACCAGCTCCACGTATGCCCTTCCCAGTACAGGGACCACTTTTTCCTGATAACCGGGCAGCCAAACCCTCAAATCTCCCTCCAGCTTATCCACTTCAAGGCTAAACTCCCCGTTTTCATCGGTTTGGGTAGTGTTTTCTTGATTTTCCAGCGATATGTAGGCCTCCCCCATGGGAGTATGACCAATAGAAGAGGTCACTTTTCCCCTGAGGACTTGCTGTGCTTTGGCCCCAATGGCAAAGACCATCATCAGGGCCAGCAGTATCCATCCTTTATTTATGTTTTGCATCTTAACTTCAGTTTTGATCAATAGTTATTTTGGGTTGGCACCAATGCCCAATGGTAAAGCTTCATCTCCTCCCGGGAAGCTTTGCCCAGCAGGGCCACTTCTACCCGGATCTTGAATGAACGCACTTCGTTTCCATCGATATTCACGATACCGACCAATCCGCCCAAACCGTCCCATTTGGTCCCAGATACCGTATTGGTACTTCGGTCATAGTTCCAAGGCGAGGAAGGTTCCACGTTAAGCTCAGCAGCCACCAGTTTGTCATCAATGTACACATTGAGGAAAGGGTGGTTTTTGGACTGAACACCCATGTACAGGTTGTATTCCCCAGGAGGCACTTCCACGACCGAGGCTGTAGTGGTCCCATCTTCATTTTTATCCAGCTTCACGGGAGTATAATCCACCGCCAGCGGTTGTCCCGGAATGTCCTCTCCAAATAGCCTCAAAATGGTATAAGTGCCCGAAACATTGATATTCGGAAAGGAATAATTGTCGGTTGCCTGTGCCCTTATCTCAGAAGCATTGTGAAAAGTAAACAACTCGTCCCGCTGCTCGTCGGGCACAAACTCATAATAATAGAAGAGCTGCTTGATGGCGGAAATGTGGACATTATTAGGAATCTTAAGAAAGTTGACATCGTACACCCGGCCATTGCTCATGCGCTTGTACTGTGGATTTACCCCCTGTACGGTGGTTTTCCAAAGCTTCCCAAAAGCAGATACCAGGTCTTCCTCCGCACCATAATTGTCCACCACCTGATCATAAAAAACCGCATCCATGATCCAGTTCCAGGCGGTCAGGGAGTCTGACTTGGTAAAGGGCTTGCCAAACTGATCATAAAGGCCCTGGAGGTTTTCGAAACAGGTCCCGATCACCTCATTGCTGGGCACAAACATGGTTACCTGTGAAAATTCCGACCTGAAATCCACCCGTTCAAAAATGGGGTTTTCGATCACAAAAGCAGAATCATAAATCGTGTTTCCTGATTTGTCCACCCCTATCGGGATACTGTTGCCCACGTCAAAAATCGTGTCATTGGCAGCGAAAACAGAGTCCCGGATCATGGAATAGTCATCAGACATCCCAAACAGGTAGTCATAAATACTTTCATCCGGAACCATCAGTTCGTTGATCTCATGGACCACCCCGTTTTGGCAAAACTGATTTCCAGCAGTCACCGTAGCATCAGCTACATACACGGCATTGTCCATGCCCTTGCTCACCGGAATGTATTTCCCATTCAAAGAACGTAGCCTCAGCCCGTCCCTCAGCTTGCTCATATCATAGGTCAGGTTATTGATATGGTAACGGAGCACAAACTCCTCGTCCAAATCCATGCTTTGCAGTGCCTCCATCGCCTCATTTTTGACCGCCCAAACAGATAAATACTGGTCACGGGTCAGTTCCTCCGCGATGTCGTGCGCTTCCAACGCCTCCACAAACTTGGAATATTCCGGATTGCTTTTGAGATAATCCAGTAGGTTTAGCGGGGAAACCACATAGGCACTTTCCTCCCCTCCTTCAAGTCCATAGTGCTCGTCCCAAACTTCGTTACAAGCCATGGAAAGCAGGATGAGCAATCCCATTATGTATTTTAAGTTTTTCATTTGCTTCGTGTTTAGTCTACAGGTGTAAATCTGATATGATCTAAGGTGAGCAGCTCTCCATCTATAGCCACTATTCTCAGGGTATGGCTGCTCGTTTCGTCAAAGGAGAAAGAACTGGTCATCCTTCGCTCCAGCTTCCGGTCGTACCGCCTGTTGGATACCGGCCACTCGCTTCCCAATCTTTTGCCGTCCATGGAGCACTGCAGGTAGCCCGTATTGGAAGACTTGGTATAGCTCAGGTAGATCATGGTGATCTCGTATTTGCCTTTGATCAGGACCGGAGTTTCCATTTCTATCCAGCCTGATGCTCCCAGATCCAACCGGAGATGATCGTGGTTTAAGGCATCGGCATACCAGATCCCGTCCGCGCCCCTGTTGTTTCTATAACTGACCACATTGGTCCTGTATTCTGGGGTAGTTTTCCATTTATAACAGGAAACCTCGTCTTGGGTGAATGTCCTGGTGTAGGTGGAATTCAGGCTTGGGTTTTGGTATTGGTCGCACAGTGCCTGTAAATCGGCATAGTCCGTCAGGTCCCAAAGCACCGTCACCCTAGGTGGGGTAAAGAGCGGCATCCAGTTGTCCACTTCATGCACCACCCCGTTTTTACAGTTGATGTTCTCCTTGACAAAGGCCACCCCTTCTCCTTTTTCCTCATCATAGTTCATGACCAACCGGCCGGAGAGATCCGCAATATTGATCAGCTCATTCTCTGCCATGGTATTGATGTTCATGGAGCTTTCCCCCTCCGGGAAGGCTCCCAGATCCGCAAATGACTTCAATTGTGTCAGGATATGGTAAGAGACGTATTGGTTGAGGGCATTTTCCGGAGCTGTATAATTTTCATCCATCACCTCCAGCTTTGCCTTCAGATCTTCCAGGCTCATGATCCCCTCTTGTGCAAACACCTCGTCCGATACCGCAAAAGCAGTCACCCTGATACGGTATTCCAGTAGATTTCCATTTGCATCGCTCCCTTCTTCCACAATGGTATTGAGCAGATGGTCTTTGCCGGTAGCTTCCACAGCAGCTTTGAAAATGGAAAACCTATCCTCTTTGAGGCGGTCCAAAATAGTGGCCCTTACCGGCACCAGTACATCCTCCAAAACATGGATGATCCCATTGGTAGCTTCTATATCCAGTTCAGTGACCCGGGCCTCGCCGTTGATATAGATGGCATTGAGGCCGCCTTCCCGGAATTCAATGGACAGGTTGTCATCCGTGGCGTTCCGGTCATTGATCACGCCGTTTTCAAACTGACTCTGGCTGATCTTAACCGAATTGATCGTATGGTACTTCACCAGGTATTCGGCATCCTCCTTGGGGATATCGCTTACCTCGTCCCAGCCATTGGCCTGCAGGTACCGTTGCATTCCCTCATTGGAAGGGGCAAACACCGTATAGGTGGCCCGTAGGTTCAGGGTATTGTACATATCAGCATGCTCCATCAACTCCACCCAAAGCGAAAAGCTTTCGGGTTGTGATTTTAGTAAGGAGGAGATGGGCAGTTCTTCATAGGCTGCAAAGGTGCTTTCATCGTAGGGGTCCTGACAGGACACCACGGCCATAAGCAGCCCCAGCAGGTATATCAAATAAGTCTTTTTCATGCCTCGGTTAATTTAGGTTGTCGTAATAAGGGTTTTGGACCAAAAGTCTGTTGGCCGCCAGTTCATCAAAATGGATCGGCAGGTAATGGCTGTTCTCATCCAGTAATTTAGACCGGATAATCGGAGCCGAGCTGGCCGGAGCAGTAAGCAGCACCTGAGTGATCAAATAATCCTTGTACCGGTAATCATCCCTGCTTCCTACCCTCAGCAGGTCAAACCAGCGCTTGCCTTCTCCCACAAATTCACGGGCCCGCTCGTTCATCACCAACTGCAACATCTCGATTTCCGTAGAGACGGCAGATACCGGTTCAGATATCTGTGCCCTTTCCCTGATCGTATTGATCAGCTCGGCAGCTTCCTCATAATTTCCTGCTCCCTTCATCACCAGCGCCTCTGCTTTCATCAGGTAGATGTCGGCGATGCGATAAATGATCCAATTTTGGTCGCTGTAGGTACGTGGAATACCGGTCCCCGCTTCCGCGCCCAGGTACTTCCAAACTTTGAGGTCTTCCTTGAGATAACTGGCGCCCGCACCACGGATATCCTCATCGCTTTCTTCAAAAAGTGTCACCATATAATCCGACACCACATAGCGGTTGTTGGTGCCAAACCAGGCCACCAAACCATTGGTCTGGCTCTTTTCATAATCAAACTGCAGTTCGAAAATCCCTTCATTGGAATTGCCCGGACTGAAGATGCTGTACCAGTTGTTGGTGGTATTGACCATTCCTTCCAACAAGCCCAGCCTGCCTGAATTGATCACTTCCTCACATACGGCAACGCACTTATCGTATTCTTCCGTCCAAAGGTAGACATCTGCCAAAGCCGCATAAATGGCCCATTTGGTAGACCTTCCTTTAGTGGCCCAAACTGTCGGGGCTACTTCCTTGGCATATTCCACCGCCCCTTCCAGGTCGGATTTGATCTGCTCGTAGACTTCATTGGCAGGCGATTTGGCCACCTCGAAGGATTGTTGATCGTCCATATAAGGCTCGGTGATCAACGGCACATCCCTGAAATTTCTCACCAGGTAGAAATAGGCCAGCCCTCTCAAGAAATAAGCCTCGGAAAGGTAAGACTGCATTACATTTTCGCTGAACGACGGATCCTTGGCCACTACTGTAGGGCCGTATTCAATGACCATATTGGCATAATTGATCACCTGATAAAACTTGTCCCACTTTACATATTGGTTACCGGGGATGATGTCCCATTGCCTAACCCTGAACAGATCGGCGCTTGTGGAACCACCACCTAGGGAAAGGCCGTTGCCCCTCAGTTCTCCCCAGACCAGCATCTGCTCCATGGACTCCCTGAGCCGCACATAGCCCGCTCCAAGCACGGCCTCGACTTCTTCTTTATTTTCCCAATATTCATCGCTCACCTGATCGTTTTCCGGTTGCACATCGAGCCACCCATTGCAGGAGCTTAAGGCCAATGCCATCACAGTGATCAGGTATATATATGTCTTCTTCATGATTTGCTCGATTAAAAGTTCATGTTTATCCCCATTGCAAAGCGCTTCGGCCGTGGCGTACTCGCCTGATCCACACTGAGCATGTAAATGTTGCTGGAAAGGTTTACCTCAGGATCCTGACCGGAATAGTTGGTCCAGGTATACAGGTCCTGAACGGTAAAGAACACATCGAAGCGATCGATCTTGTTCTTGGTCAGGAAGGTCTTCGGAAGAGAATACCTCAGGGAAATGCTCTTTAACCGCACAAAGGAGCCATCTTCCACAAAACGATCCGATCCCAGGTAGTTATAACCTTCATTGTAAAGGGCCCTCGGAATGTCGGTATCGTCCCCTTCATGCCTCCAGCGCTTCAGTACAGCTGTACTCTGATTGGAAGTACTGAACATGTTTTCGGTGTTGATCCGGGTTTCGTTGACGATCTTCTGCCCAAACCTTCCGTGCAGGAAAGTGGTCAGCATAAAGTTTTTGTAGCGCACATTGAAGCCACCACCTGCGGTGAACAGCGGCATGGCATTGCCCAGGTAAACGATGTCGTATTGGTCAATTACCCCGTCGCCATTGATATCTTCATACTTGGCATCCCCTGGATAGACCCTACGGTTGCCGTTTTGCATATAAACCAGTTCCCCGTCGATATCATACATCAGATTGCCATTACCATCACGGGCATAAGTTTCTTCGCCGTTTTGGTATACCCCTTGGTAGCGGTACCCATAGAAGGAGCCAATGGGATTGCCTTCCACGATTTTGTGGGCGTATTTTCCATTGCCAAACTGGTAATTTTCAAACTGCATGTTTTCCGGAAGCTCCTCTACTTTGTTCCGGTTTCGGGCAATGTTGAAATTGAAGGAAACTTTCAGGTCCTCGGTTTTGAGGGCATCGTAGTTGAAAATCAATTCCCAGCCCCGGTTATACACCCTACCGGAGTTGAAATACCTCACTGCTGAAAAGCCCGTAGAAGAAGGGAGGCTATAATCTTTTTGCAGCAGGTCAGTGGTCAGACGGTCATATACTTCCGCAGTGATGTACAATCTCCCCTGCATCAGGGACAGGTCCAAGCCGATATTTGACTGCGTGATGGTCTCCCAACGTAGGTTTTCCAACTGGATACTGGCCGGGGAAATGGCCACCATGTCAATATATCCCGGAGTGATCGGGCTAAAGGTCCCGATATAGGGGAAAGCCCCACCGGGAGGGTTGCCGCTCTTGCCCCAACTGGCCCTTAGCTTGCCCAGGTCAATCCCAGCAAGTCCCTTCATAAAGGGCTCATCGCCAAAATGCCAGGCCACACCTACAGAAGGGAAACCTGCCCAACGGTTGGCTGCCCCCAAGCTGGAATTTGCCTCCCAACGATAACCGCCAGAAATGATGTACTTTTCATTGAAGGTATAATGGGCATTGGCGATGGTGGCCACTCTTCGGGACATGGAATTGTCCGACTTCATGCTGGCCACTGACGCGCCGTCCGTAGGATCGCTCAAAGAACCTGATGCATTGCCACTGGTTTCGCTGACATAGCCAAAGCTTCTGGCTTCATTGGTCTGTACCAAACCACTCAGGATAACATGGTTTCTGTCGTTGATCGCCTTATTGTAGATCAGCTTGTTTTCGGTATTGATGTACAGCTGGTCTGAAAGCAGGTCAGCACTTCTGTTGAAGTAAGGATCTGTCCAAAGCACACCGGTCACGGACTGGGGCAAAAACTTGCGGTTTTTGGTCGTTCTGGTGTCAAAACCTACAGTACCGGTATATTCCAGATCAGGGTTGAACCGATATTTCAACCTGAAAATCACCCGGGCATTGTCCGCCTGGGTTTCATTGACGGATTCATTGACCAAGGCCACCGGGTTATAAAATCCCGTGCTGGAAAACCCACCCTGGAAGTTTTCCAATGGGGTGAAATATTCCGAGGTCCTATGCCCATTATCATCCAAAACATAGGGACTCATATTGGGCATTTTGCGCATGGCCATACTTCTTGCAGAGGAAATACCATTTCCTGACCAGTTGGCATCCTTGATGCTTTGGGAATAGGACATGTCCGCACTGACACTTAGCTTATTGGAAAACTTATAGGTCACGCTGGCCAGGGAGTTGAAACGGTCCAAAGAAGTACCTGTGGTGGTTCCCACATCCCTTAGATAACCTAGAGAAACGCGGTAAATGGCCTTGTCACCTCCACCGCTCAAGGAAAAGTTATTGTCCAGAAAGTGCCCCAATTGGCTCACTTCATTGATCCAGTCGGTTTTTTGGTTGTATTCGTCAAAATACACCCAATCAGGATCAAAGTTGATTTCCTGGGTTTCAAACAAACGGTTGGTATAGGCCGCACCGGCCAGATATCCGATGTCATTAATAGAATTCCAGATGCCATCCTGCATCAGGCTGACATACTGTGAGCCGTCCAGCAGGGGAATGGTGGAAGGTTCTTTTTTGATCTCCGACTTGGTGGAGAAAGAAAATCGGGTCTTGCCTTTACGGCCTTTCTTGGTCTTGAACACCAAAACCCCATTGGCCCCCTGACTGCCCCAAATGGCTGTAGCCGCGGCATCTTTGAGCACCTCGATGGATTCAATGTCATTGGGGGAGATGTTCACCAAGGCACCAAAATCCTGGTCATTGGCCGTGGAAAAGTTAAAATCATCCGAGAAGTTGGTCGGATAGGGAATCCCGTCCACCACGATCAGCGGATCGGAATTGGCATTTAAGGATGAGGTTCCCCGGATCCTGATGGTACTTCTGGAGCCAGGATCTGCACCGGAAATGATGTCCACATTGGCCATCCTTCCCTGAAGGCCCGATTCTATGGAAGTCATGGGTACCTCCTTCAACTGCTCAATGTCAAAACGCTGGGAAGAAGAGGTCTGCTCACGGGCACTGATGCCCAGTGAGTTGGTCTGTACCCTTTCCGCCACCACCTCTGCAGAGCCGTATTCAAAGGCTTCCTCCATCAAGGTGACATCCAAGGTGGACTGGTTGCCAAAATCCACTTTTTTGGTCTTAAACCCGATATAGGAAAAGACGATTTTGAGTCCGTCCTGTCCCGGCACGGCCAATCGGTAATTACCATTTTCATCTGAAATGGTTCCGTTCACATTCCGCTGTTGGTCATTTTCAACAAAGATGCTCGCCCCTATCAAGGGCTCGCCGCTTGCATCGGTTATTTTGCCTGTCAAAACAGTTTGCTGAGCGCGCAAAGGCGACGCAATTAGCAGCATCAGCAGGCAGCTAATGATATAAAATGATTTCATGAAACTGTATTTGAGGTTTATTGTCCTGAACTGAGCACCTTATCGATTTGATAAATGGCCCCATCCACATAAATTTTCGGAAAGACACTGACCACGTCGGCCGTTTCCCCCGTTTCGGATTTGAGCTGTATGCTGCTACCCTTATCTGCCAAGGTCAGCTGACCATAGGCATCACCCTTTTCCTGAGCAGTCAAAAATTCTCCGGAAACACCCATACCCGGGAAAGCATAGTCATTGATGCTGTTGGGGCTGATGGGCACGAAATAATACCTCAGGTACCTTTCCAGTTCATCCCTATCGGAAGGAATCTTCCCTTCCTCCTTGGCTTTGAGGATGGCCTCATTGGTCGGGGCAAAGAGCATGTAATTGTCACCAAACAGGAATTCAAATTCCTTGTTGGGATCCACAAGACCTGCCTGGGACAACAGTTTGGAAAACTCCGAAAATTCCTGCACGGTGCTGGTGCCCGAGCTGGCGGAAGCTACGATGTACTTGAAGCTACCCTCCTCACGGATCAGGGAGCGCTCCACGTCATAGACTTTGCCATTGGTCCAGTCCCCGTCCACATTGGTTGCAGAGGTAAACTCCGACAGATTATAGGTATTGGAGGAGGCCACGCCCTCATCAGTGATATAGAGATAACTGAAAGGATTTCTTGTCCTGAATACTTTGGTGCCGGCTATCTCCGTAATTTCATCGGTGATGATATGGTTTTGGACAAAGGCCTTCATGGCTCCGGTACTCATGGGCACCCGGATGCCTTCTGCATTTTCCACTTCCACTGCCTCGTCACCAAATCTCAGCGGATTCCCCTCATTCCAAAAAATCTCGCTGCCTCCATAGAGCGTATTCAAAATCACCTCGTCAGAAGGTACAAAAAGGGTAAACTTCAGGGCATCTCCCATCAGGGCCTGAAGGATGCCAGAACGGTATACCATGTGCAAAAACATATTGTACTTGGGATTTTGCAGCATAGGTCCGGTCACTCCCTGAAACAGGCTGGGCACGATCACCTCGTTCAGACCATAATACACCCCGTTTACGCCGATTCCTTTGTCCACCACATCCTGCATGGGGTCAAATTGGATCACATTGCCAAAGGTACTCTTGATATCTCCCCTTTCCACTTCTGAAGGGAATACGATACTACCGCTGTAAACATGGTTATACAACAATACCTGAAGCGGAAGAAAAGGCACCTCCTCCAAGGAAGAATAATAGGGAGCCCAAAATTCATTGAAGAAGTTTTGCAAGGCCTGGTTATTGGGAGCAAATACATTATAAGCATTTGCAGAAAGTGCTGCCAGGTTGGCGTAATCCACCAAGCCTCCACCGCCGTTATAGGACCACTCCGAGGCAATTTCAGGAAGCCCCGCATGGGTTTTGATATACAATGAGTCCCCTGCATCTGCGTACTGCTTGGAGGTTTCATCATCGTACCAGTAAGTGGTAAAGCGGTCATAAATACCGATAAAATCGCTGTAGTTGCTTTCATCCTTCAGCTCCTCATACACGGTTTCCAAAGGTGCGATGACCCTGTCCACCAGGTATACGTAACCGTTGTCCGTAGGCAAAGCATATTCCTTCACACTGGCATTGGAGATATTGAAGCCCCCTGCCCCGGTCCAGCGGCTCTCGGGATAGAAATACTCATAGTTCGCCGTGGCATCAATGTCCTTTGAGGTGAAAAGATAGTGGGAGAATACCGGCACAAACCTTTCTTTGTGAAAAATGGTCCGCTCTTTTCCGGTTACTATATCCAGTTCCACGGAAACGGTGTCCCGGCTTTTGGTTCGGTGCTTATAATACAGTCCGGCCAAAGCAGGCTTTTCCACGGCCTGTCCCTCAGGTCGGTAATTGGCGAACCTTTCACGGCCAAATGCATAATACACCAGGTGATATCCAACCAGTTTTTTAATCTCAGCGGTGGAAAGCTCTTCCACCGAGCTCAGGCCTTTTTCACTGAGATAAATTTCAAAAGCTTCATCAGAGGGTGCCAGCACCGTGATGATTCCTTTTCCTTCTACCAGGCTTCTATAGCCGGCACGTTCGACTGCTTCTAAAAATATGGAGAACTCTCCACGGTTTTCCAGCAGTTCCCAGGCATTGCCCTTGAGCCATTCTGGGCGTTCATAATGTTCCTCCCAGCCCACTTCCCTACATGCAAAAAGTAGGAAGCAAGCTGAAAAAAGGCAAGTAATCCTTTTGATCATCTTGAGGGGGTTTAGGTTATTAAAATGGGTACTATTTGTTAATTCACTAACCGCTAAAAGCTATTAGTACTATTGCGTAAAAACGTTATTCTATAAAATCTACTAACTACGATTAGTCTAGGGTCAAAATCTAACAGCAAGATAAAGCGGTACAAAAAACCAGCTGATCTGTACTGTACTGTGCTGACCATACAGCACGGGTATGTTTGCATTTTTCAAATATATTCTTATATTATATTAATATTTTATTTGCCAAACCTGATATTATTTTTGCACTATTAGTAAAGTCTACACCATCTGCGCATACTTTGCATTAATAAAACATGTAATTGTACTAATAGATAATGGAGGTCGGTAAGCGTTAGTTTTTAAACCATCAAGGCAGTACGGGGAATAAGGAGAATGCCAACAGCCCCTTAAAAGCATAAAACATCAATAACCGTGGGTGCTAAGCCGGGGTCAGAAGGATCTAATCCCCCGCTTTCCAAGCCAAAGCAGCATAAGACATAGAACTTACCAAACGTCACTGAGCTTGTCGTGGGTCACTGAGCCTGTCGATCGGTCACTGAGCTTGCCGATCGGTCACTGAGCTTGTCGAAGTGAGCCGCTTTTCCTACTAAGGTCGCTATCGTCACTAGACCTCTAGTTCATATAGCGCTGACCAAACATTCCACCTCCATAAAAAATGCCCCACCCGAAAAGGGTGAGGCAAACTCCATGAAATTTATAAGACTTTATGATTTGTAGTGGGCAATTGGGACTTACCTAATCACTTGATTTCTAACACCCTTAGTGTTTAAAACATCATTGCGATCCCTTTTGCGAGGGGCAGTGCGTTGGAAAGGACGTGGCAATCCCCCAATTAAGAGACTGCCGCGGCTTCCCTCCCGCAAATCCTCGTATAAACCTCGCAGTGACGGTATTTAAACTGAGGTTAATTGGCTGTTTAATGGTCTAATCTGCCAAGGGAAGATAGCTTGCCTAATTGAATGATCGGATTTGAAAAGTTTGCGGCCTAGGCCCTATGTCCAACACCATTCATTCTTCATTCCAAATTTATCATTCCTTAAGCCTTAGTACTTAGACCATAGACCTTCAGCCTTACGCTTTCTCCCCTACACTAAAACAGGTCTTTGTCCCATATATCCCCTCCTATTGCCCTACCGCTCCAAGGTCACCGCCATCAGGCCAATGACCACTTCTATGGTAGTGGCCTTGATTTCCAAAAAGGCCAATTCCTTGCCTGGGTCAAGCGGCAAGTCCAGCACCGTGGCAGCCCCGCCGTCGATGGCATATTCGGTAAAGTGATCGATGGTCACATAGTCCTCATGGGCTTCATTGCTGATCTTGCCCGTTTTTAAGTGCACCCTGACAGGCCTTGCCACCCCGGTCTTGAAGGCATACCCATCTATATAATAATCCTGCTCAACAGGCCACCAGCTCTCCGGGTTCCTCAGTGACAGCTCATCAGTAGTGCCATCCTTGTAATGGATGATCACCTTTCCGTTCTCCATCCTGCTTTGCATATGGTTCGTTGAGCCGGCCATCAGCAAATAGGCATGCTGCGCTTTTCCATTTAATGAAATCTTTGCACTATCGGGGTAATTGTCCCAAATCGAAGCAAACAGGATATTGTTCTGGGCAGGATCACCTGGAGAGTAAAAGGGTATTCCTTGGGGCAAATAAAACTGGTTTTCCTCTCCGGCCAGTTTCCTCAGGCCCTGGTCCTCTATCTCCATGTACGCGCCAAACGAGGCCCAATCGCCCATTCCTTGAATCGGGATTTGCAGGGTAGGATAGGGAGAACGGGGACTTAAATATTCGTTCCTGAATATATTGCTCACCTTATCATTAAATGCTTTAGAAATGTCTACTGGTTCCAGTTTTCTACTCTGGTTCTGCAGGTTCCAATTGGCCACTTTTTTGGAAGCCAGCACCTGCCCTCCTGAATAAATCTCCACCACATTGGTGCCTGTTTTTAATAATTCAAGGGAGTTGACAGTCAAATCAATCTGTTCTTTGGCCTCACATACCAGCTGCTCCTTCCAGGCTCTTCCATTGATATAAATATCCAAGGACTTGTTCAAATCCGAATGGTTGTAAATAGAAAACTGCAAAGAAGAGGAACCTTGCTCCTCTTTGGCTATCAGCTCTGTCTCAGGTTTTACCTCCACATTATAAGGAGCCCACCATGTCAATTGCCCTTGTTTCAGCTTTACAAAGAAGGTCCCATAGCCGAGTTTTGTTCCTATTTCGGCAACAAATGCCCCGTCCTCTACCAAGACATTTTTCAAAATCCCCTCGGGATCATGAACTTCTATGACTTGGACCTCCTCCTGATTTATCCCCACTTTTTCTCCTGGAATTTTTCTTTGTACCTGGTCAAACAGAGGAACTTTGTTTCCTCCCCACTCGACCTCTATGGTGGCATTCCCCTCCAGCGTGGCCTTCACCAAAATGACCGGTCTCCCTACCTGCTCTCCATCAGTCTCCCAAGAAACTGTTTGGCCATTTACCTTTACCGAACGGATACGATCATAGCTTGCTGTCAAAGCAAGATCAAGCATCAGCGGTCTTCCAAAGCGGTTGACCAGCTCATATCGGTCGGTATTCCCCGTCCTCCTAAAATCAATGGCCAGATCAGGACTGCTAAATGCTGCATATTCCCAATCCTCAGGAAAGCCGGGCTGTATCCTTAGCCTGTCGTGCAGCAAGTCCGGTTGGATTCCAAATAATCCTTCGATTAAGGAACGTGCCCCCATCCCTACAGCATCCGCAAAATCTCGGTACAGCTCACTGCGCATGGCATCCAAGAAGGATAACTGCTGAAAATTGCCCGGGCTTCCCCCCAGGTACATACTTTCAAGCAAGGCACTTTTCCAGAGCTTAAACGCATTTTGGGAATTTCCGGCCTGCCAATAGGCCAAACTGGTATGGAGGATTTCCGCTAAAGCCACGTTATTGACCGACCAGGTATAAGGCATCCAGTTGGTCGTGGAAAGAACTTCAAACTGCCCTTCGGGAAGTCCTTCTGCTACCAAAGGAATATGGGGAATTTCCGTATCCACGTAGCGGCACATCTGATAGGCCTGAAAAGCATCAGGCACCTCACTGTCTATGGTATGGTACACCGACCAAAGTCCGGCCTGGGGATGTAGCCTTTTGGGTCCCAGAAAATCCTTATATTCTGCATACCAACCTTCTTTCAGCCACAGTTCTCCGTTCATGGCCTTTAAAATCTTCTCCGCTTCTTCGCTATACAAAGTCCCCTCTTCTCCAAGTATCTTGGCCAATTCCGCGGCTTTCGAATGGGCATAATAATTATAAGCGGAAGCATGGGCGACACCGCCGCTATTATACTGCAGGGCATCACTGGCCCAGATGCAGGCATAGGCATTGTAAAGCCCGTCGCCGTCCGGATCAAAATTGCGCCTTTCCCAGGCCAAATGTCGTTTTATGGCCGGCCATACTTCCCTCAGGTATAATGTATCCCCGGTCCAATCAAAATGCCGGATCAGCTGGTCAAAGAAGACCTGGTTCATATCATAATGGTGCGGTGCGGAAGGTTCTCCGGGCCTCCTGCTGATATATCCCTTATTGAAAATGGATTTGCCTGCTTTTTCCACCTGCCTGGCCAAGTGCTTGGCAGAGTCTGGATCATTCCGGCTGCCCTCAGGTTCCAGGTACTGGGATTCCAAATACCCGTCAAAATGGGTCCTGGCCCGATCATGCCATCCCATCCCATCCGCGACATAGGCCCCACGCCAGCCCGGAAGAGGCATCCTCCAGGCTACAGCCCCATGCACATAGGCTGGGGAATCGTAGATGGCATCAGCCGCTATGCCTAAGGCTCCTCCCACCGTATTGATAAATGGGTCAGGAGTATGGACCATCACCCGGTTGGCCACTTCCGCCCTTGCTTCATCGGCCTCTAGATAGGCCAATGCAAGTTCAGGGTAAGTCAGTTCTCCAAAACCCGGTCGATAGATACCAAAATAATGTTCCCCTGCTTTCAGCTCCATTTTACCCATTAGGGAAGCAGCTTCTCCAGGATCGGATGGCCAAAGCTTTGACATCTCGTCCAGGTATTTGGGATCAACGGCCTTCAATTCTGCAGCTTCAGGAAAAGTCCCCAGCATCCTGCTCCTTTCCTCTCCTGCTTTTTCTTCCCCATAGCGGAGTTCCATCTGTTGGTTATCCCTGATGAGGATTTTATTTCCAAAGCACTTCTCCACTGTCAGGTCAAAGACAGATGGCGGATCGGCACCAAGGTCACCCATACGCCGGAATTTCTTGCCGGTCACTCCCCCATAGATCCAGAGCAATTCCGCTTCCTCTGAAACACCCTTTGCCTCTACCTTGAAAATCGCACCTTCTTGCTTCCGGAGGGGCATGACGGTAATTTCTATTTTCCCATCTCCCAGTAAAGGGTCTGCCAGGATATAAACCATAGAGCCCGACCGGTATCGGGATTCAATAGAGGCAGCATCACTCAGCCATTTTGACTCGGCACCATGCTGTACTCCAAACCGGAAATGACCGCCCATTCCCGGAAGGTAAAATGCAAATAAAGGCAGGTCTCCAGCCTCTGTCCTGAAGTCGGAATGATAACCGTAAAGCGCCCTGTTGAACCTGCGGTCTCCATTCTTGATAACAAAATCCTCCCCATCTGGAAGGTATCGCAGCACTCTGGGGACCCCATGCCAAAATTCTTGAGCCATTACCTGCTGACTTGCCTCTGTCAACAACAAAATCAAGAGAATACTAATTTGAAAAAGGTGTTTTAAAGTGAATTGCCGAATCATTATTGAATTAGTTTTATATTCTAAAAAGCGGGATACTGAAGGTCATTTGATTTCTTCCCTGACAGCCCCAAAAAGGCCATCAGGCTTTATATTACTGAAAAGTTTCTGAGTCCTTTCCAACCGAGCCTGGTTGCAAAGTTGCTTGTCTTCAAAACCAGGTTTCTGATAAAATCCAAAAACCACCCGCCTTCGGCGGATGGTTTTTATTCAATCTATTGTCCTCAATTTCTCCTTAATACCCTCTGTTTTGGGTATACAATCCTTCTTTTACATCTAGCTGATTGATCGGTATGGCATAGATCAGGTCATTTTCTGTAATATCAGTGGAAATCTTATTGGCATCATCTTCCTCTGCAATCCAGTCCAACATCACATCAATGGCCATCCCAGACCTTACAAGATCATGCCATCTCAAACCTTCTCCGATAAATTCCCTTCTCCGCTCTTCCATGATCTGCTCATAGGAAACATTGACCAAAGGCAAGATAAGTCCCGCTCTTTCGCGGACCTCGTTGACAAGCAAATCAATCTCGATTTGTGATCCTCCGCTTTTGCTCAGCGCTTCCGCTTTCATCAACAGGATATCCGCATAGCGGATCACGGGGAAGTTCAGCTCAAAATCAAAACGGTCCACCCCAAGATTATCCAGGTTCAAATATTTCTTGATAAACCGGTCCTGCACCATGTTGCCATTTGCATCGGTATAATTTATCCACACAGAGAAATCATCCCTGATATCATTTCCGGCGTAGGCGTCCATCATATCCTCGGATACCGTCTTGGGGGCATCAGGAAATGTACCTCCGGCAAAGGGGATCCCGTTGGAACGGGCAAAAGCTTCCGGATAGTGATACTGCACATATTCTCCACCTACACCCAGTCCACCGCTGAGGAACTGAATATCAAAGATGATTTCCTCATTGTTTTCATTGTCATAAGAAAAGACATCCGCATAATCATCTACCAGGTCAAACTGTCCGCTATTGATGATTTGATCCAATAGCGTCAGGGCTTGGCTCCATTCATTGGTGCCCAATACCGGACCATCAGGGTGAAGCTGAGTACCTGAACGGGTCATGTACACCCTGGCCAACAAACCTCTGGCCGCATGGGAAGTCGCCCTTCCTAAATCACCTGCGCTGGAATACTCATTGGGCAGGCTTGAAATGGCAAACTCCAAATCACTGATGATCAACCCATAGACATCCGCAGCAGGGCTTTGAGGGATTTCCAGTGCCTCAAGCGGTGTCACAGGACGGTCAAACAAGGGAACCCTGCCAAAGAACCTCACCAAATCAAAATAATACAGGGCTCTCAGAAACTTGGCTTCCCCTTCGATTCTGGCCCGCATATTATCGTCTGCAATCGCATCTGGACTAAGCTTTTCCAAAATGGTATTGGCCCGCATGATGTTATTGTACAGTTCGTTCCAAGTGCCGTTCATGATCCCGGCGGTGGCCAGATTGGTGCTGAAGTTATTGATCAGGTTATAATCCCTCACACCCGCTGTACCTGGGGTGTAAATATTGTCCGAACGCACCTCGCTCAACTCAAAGTGATTGATGGGATAAGCATTCAGGCCATTGTACACTCCGGAAAGGGCTTTAATAAAGTCCGCTTCATTTTGATAGAAGCCGTTGGAACCTAAGGATGAGATCGGAGATTGGTCCAATTTACTCTCACAGGAACTCATCAACCCTGTAGCCAATCCGATCAAGATGATATATAATTTTTTAAACTTTTTCATGATACTGATCTTTTAGGGGTTAAAACTTCAGGTTCACACCAAATACAACAGATCGGGATAGTGGGAAAGCACCATAATCATCCCCGTCATTATTGACTGCTTCAGGATTGAAGCCGCCACTGTATTTATCCCCACCGAAGAAGTTTTCAGCGGTCACATATACCCTGGCACCTGAGAACAGCTTTTCACTTCCTGTAATTCTTCCCAGATCATACCCTAGGGTAATGTTTCTGATTCTCCAATAATCGGAGGAATACAGCCAATCGGTATTTTTTATCCTACCAAAGCCGGATACAGCCTTTCCGGTTTCCCCGTCACCAGGATTTTCCGGAGATCTCCATCGGTTACGGTGTCTGCCCAGGGTATTTTCCACATAGCCCATACCTGGACGGTCCATGGCACGGCCAAAGGTGGAATAGATCAATCCTCCCCACTGCCCTTGCACCAGGAAGTTCAGGTCAAATCCTTTGTAAGAGAAGTTGTTGGTAATCCCCCAGATATAATCAGGATTGGGGTTACCTGACATCACACGGTCATCCGCATTGATCACTCCGTCGCCGTTCGCGTCAAGGTATTGTGGGTCACCTTCCTGCTGGTTGCCATAAAGTGCTGCACCGTTGTCGATTTCCGCTTGGGTCAGGATACCAATGTTCTGTACCAGATACAAGGTGTTCATCGGCTCACCCACTCGGGTGATGCGGTGATTGATATCCCAGCTACCTCCTAAAATAGGCGTATTGTTTGGCCCCAATTGTAATACCTCATTGGTATTGTGGCTGAGGTTGACATTGGTGCTCCACTCAAAATCTCCCGTAAAGTTTCTGGTGGTCAACTCCAGCTCAAAACCTTTGTTCAGCACTTCTCCGATGTTGGTCAGCGCTGTGGTAAAGCCAGTCGCGGAAGGCACTGGAATATTTAGCAAGAGGTTGCTGTTGTTTTTTCTATAATAATCCAAGGAAGCATAGATCCTGTTTTGCAAAAATCCGACGTCAAAGCCGACATTCAGCATTTCGGATTCCTCCCAGCCCAAATCCGGATTGGGGAAATTGCCCGGGATCAGGCCATTGACCAAAGATCCGCCATAGGAATAATTCGCAAAATCCAGCGTGGCGATATGGGAATAGTCCCCGATACCGTTATTACCACTGAGTCCCCAAGATCCTCGGACCTTCAAGTCACTGATCGCCCTGACATCTTTCATGAAACCTTCATCAGAAAGCCTCCATCCAAGGGATACGGAAGGGAAGAATCCCCACTTGGTATCCTGACCAAATCTAGAAGATCCATCTCTACGGGCTGAGGCAGATATCAGGTATTTGCCCAGGTAATCATACTGTACCCTTCCGAAGTAAGACAATAAAGTACTTTGGGTTTCGGTGGTATTGGTACTTCCGGCATTGATGATTGCGGCATTGAGGGTGGTAATCCCTTCCACATCAAAATTACCGCCCATGGTATAGGTGTTTCTCTTATTGAAATTATAAGAAATACCGGCTACCGCTGAAATATTATGGGCATCGTCAATAGACGCATTATACGAAAGGGTGTTTTCATTGACAAAAGTGAGTTTTCGGTAACCGTTAAACCCACCAGTGGTTTGCCTGTTCCGTGTAACGGCCGCAGGGGTGTAATCTTTTGCTTGCTGGTCCACATTGTCCACGTTTAAGGTGGTTTTCAGTGCCAAGCCATCAATGATGGTATACTCCCCGTACACTGTGGCCAGGTTACGGAAGATCGTGGTTTCGTCCAACCTTTGTTGCGCATAGGCAATGGGGCTGATTCTGGAGCTTGCCCAAGTGTAAAGCGGAATATCGCCCACACCGGTATTCAGCCCTGCATCGGCTTCCACTACCGGAGCCATCCCTACAGTAATGTGGGTAATGGCATCCTTACCCTCTACTCCGGGGTCGTTCAACTGGGAATAAGACGGGCTAAGGTTTAAGCCAAACTTCAGTTTTTCATTGGCCTGCACTTCCACATTGGCCCGCGCTGAATATCGCTTATAGTCCAGACCCACGGCAATACCTTCCTGATCCATATAATCACCGGAAACAAAGTACTTCACGTGTTCATTGCCTCCCTGTGCATTTAACTGATAGTTTTGTACCAGGCCTTTTCTAAAGAGTTGGTCTTGCCAATCTATCAGCTGAAGTCCAGGATAGCCATCCATCAGCCATCTTTCATCATACATAAAGTTACGGTCAAAACCGCCTAAAATGGCCTCCCTTTCTGCCAGGGACTGTGAAGCGGATCTGCCCTCTCCGGAGTTTTCCCACTGGGTATTGATCATTTCTACCGCCCGGTCTATCCACTCGGTCGGACTGAGCACGTCCAGCTTTTTAACCGTTTCGTTCCATCCTACATAGGAATTCACACTGATCTGGGCCTTGCCGGACTTACCGCTCTTGGTGTTGATGATGACCACACCATTGGAAGCCCTGGATCCGTAAATGGCCGCCGCAGCCGCATCCTTCAATACCTGAATGGATTCAATATCATTGGGACTGATATTATCCATTGGGTTGCCTCCTGCTGCTTCCAGCGGGAAACCGTCGATCACATATAGGGGTTGGTTATTGGCGGTGATAGAGCCAACACCCCGTACTTGAATATCAAAACCTCTCCCCGGCACACCGGAAGTCTGTTTTACACGTACACCGGCCATTTGGCCTATCAATGCTTGATCCACTCTTTGCAGAGGCCGTTCGGTAAGGTTTTCAGGCTCAATCTGTGCAATAGCACCGGTGATATTGGCCTTTTTCTGGGTACCATATCCGACCACTACTACCTCACCCAACTGCTGCATGTCGATCTGCATCACCAAATCAATGGTACTACGGTTACCCACAGCGACCTCCTGTGTCTCAAAGCCAATTGAGCTAAATATCAGCACAGCACCTTCATCGGGCACTTCTATACTGAACTTACCATCAATATCAGTGACTGTACCACGGCTAGTGCCTTTTAATAAAATACTTACCCCTGGAAGGGGCATATTGTCCTCGCTTGATGTGATGGTCCCGGACACTTCCTTTTCCAGCAGATTCAACTTAACAGCTGGTGCATCTTTGGGCAGTTCAAGAACAGGTTGGGCGGTGATTTCTCCTGCACTTACTGCCGTTCCACAAGCCATGGCCAAAAACAGCAAGCTGCTTTTCCTCCATGGTGTTTTAAGAGTAAATTGTTTTTTCATCGGGTTACTTGTTAAGGGTTTGTTTTGCCGCCTTTTAAAGGGAAAACGGCCACCTATTTCATAAGCTTTTGTACCAAAGCCACCGTATTGCCATATCATTTTATCTATATCTTTCCGATCAAACGCAACTGGATATTTTGCTTAGACAGCCAAGCCTTTGCTCTTAGGAAAACATGGGCCTTTCAGCTTCAAAAGCGCATGGCCTATGTTCAAGAAATTATCCTTTTTGGTTTTTATTTCTCTTATCTCTGCCTCCTTGCTTTTAATTCAAAGAGTGAGGAGTGAGATGCTTCATTCAATACCTTCACCGAAAGCGATGGCCAGGTACGTATACCCTTGACCTGTGTATCGGTACCGAGGGTAGTGATCAGGTTGACGAGCAATGGATTGAACCTGATTTTGGGAGTGGTGCTAAAGTAAATGTCCCTGTATGGTTGTACGATTTTTTTCATGTTGAGGTATCCTTTTGACCTCCGAGAAAAAAATCACCGCCTTCTACTTCCACTCACTGTTCCTGGCTTATTGTGGTTAAGGCTTAAGCCTCCTTCTTCCAATCCATTATCATCTCTAAAACACCTTATTGCTGATAAGCTGAATTGCTTACCCATAATGTGATTTCCCTGTTGCTACCTTTTGGGTTCTTCCATCAGTTTTTCCCAATTTGAGTACCCCTAATCTAGAGGATAGAAAAATCATTCTTGTACTGAACTGTCCTGTAAATCGCCTTTTTCAAACGTTTGAAATTTTCACCGAAAAATCTCAATTTATAAACAAAATAATATTCTATCTCATAAAAAAACTATCAAAACATTCACAAACCCCTACTTATTACTTATTTAAAGAAAAAATAAAACTAAAACAATCTCCACCAAATGCTTGATCCTTGTACCGGCTGTTATGGAGTATCCTGCCATCATTCAGGTGCGTGCCCGTCTTAAACCAAGCCACACTTGTATCCTCAATTGTTTAAAAAAAATAAACATTAAGGTGTTATGTTTGAAAAAGAGCATGAGGGCTCCTCTCCCCAAAACCAACCCCAACCTTAATTTCCCTTAACTCCTTAATGGTTAAAAAAAACAAAACTATGAAAGAAGTGAAGGTATGAAGAGCATGAAGGTCTCCTCTTTCCCAAACCAAAACCAACCTTAATCCCCCATAACTCCTTAATGGTTCAAAAATAAAAACATGAAGGAAGTGAAGGTATGAAGGACATGAAGAACTACTCTCTCCCCAAAACAACACCAACCTTAATTCCCCTTAACTCCTTAATGGTTAAAAAAATATAAACATGAAGAAAGTGAAGGTATGAAGGACATGAAGAACTACTCTCTCCCCAAACCAACACCAAACCTTAATTCCCCTTAACTCCTTAATGGTTAAAAAAAATAAAACATGAAGGACTCCTATTCCTTGAATAAAGTAAGCCTTGATCCTCAACTCAGTCAGGGAGTTGTCGGAAATATTCATTTACCATGGGCTTCATAGATTTACTGATATTTTCTGTAAAGAAATTGATAAGCAATCCCTGCGGCTTTTTCAACAGCTTCATATAAGTTAGCAGCTGAGCCTCATGAACTGGCAGTAATTTTTCTACTGCTTTTAACTCTACTACCACACAATCATCCACTAGCATATCCAACCGGAGAATTGTTTCAATCGTTTGCCCATAGTATTCCACAGGAACAAGTGTTTGCTCTGTTACAGCAAAACCTTGTTTTCTTAATTCATAAGATAGACATTGTTGATATACACTTTCCAACAAGCCAGGACCTAATTCCCTATGCACTTTTATAGCACATCCTGTTATTTCATAGGATAACTGGGTAACATCCAATTTGGTCATATTCAAAAATGAAGACATCCCTATAAAAATTTGATAAAAAAACCAACACCTATCCATCACCAACTTATCATCGAAACAGCTTAATAATCAATATAATAAAATCCGTTCAGGTATTGAGCCTTAATTCGCTTCTATGTTGAAAAAATATAAACATGAAGGTAATGAAGGTGTGAAGGACATGAAGCATTCCTCTTTCCCAAACCAACACCAAACCTTAATTCCCCTTAACTCCTTAATGGTTTAAAAAATATAAACATGAAGAAAGTAAAGGTATGAAGTGCATGAAGAACTCCACTCTACCTAAAACAACACTTACCTTAATTTCCCTTAACTCCTTAATGGTTTAAAGAATAAAACATGAAGAAAGTGAAGGTGTGAAGGACATGAAGAACTACTCTCTCCCCATAACAACACCAACCTTAATTTCCCTTAACTCCTTAATGGTTTAAAAAATATAAACATGAAGAAAGTGAAGGTATGAAGGACATGAAGAAACCCTCTCCTCCAGAAACCAACACCAGCCTTAATCCCCCTTAACCCCTTAATGGTCTAAAGAATAAAACATGAAGAAAGTGAAGGTATGAAGAACATGAAGCATTCCTCTTTCCCAAAAACAAACCCCAACCTTAATTCCCCTTAACTCCTTAATGGTTAAAAAAAATCAAACTAAGTCCCTCCCCACCCAGACCATAACAGTTTTTAGCGGACAAGTTCTTTTATTAGTTGATTAAATAGTTTTAAATGACCTTACTTCATGGAGTTTAAATTATCAAAGCCATTCAAAAAACACCTTCACCTGATCGCTGCATTATGCATGCTGACAGGATTTTTCACCTCGCCCAAGCTGTTGTTTGCCCAGCAAAAAGAAGTCCGATACTTAAGCGGTACTGACAGCAAACATACCGTTACCTGGGATTTTTACTGCACAGGCGGAAGAAACAGCGGGTACTGGACCAGCATCGAAGTTCCTTCACATTGGGAACAGCAGGGTTTTGGTTCCTATAATTACGGAAGAGATTACCATACCTATGGAAAGTCCTTTCAATTTGCCGACGAAAAGGGCTTATACAAACATACTTTTGACGTGCCTAGCGGATGGGAAGGCAAAACGATAGAATTGGTATTTGAGGGTTCCATGACCGATACCGAAGTAAAGGTAAACGGCCAGCTTGCCGGGGACATCCATCAAGGCGCCTTTTACCGGTTTAAATATGACATAACAGATAAGGTAAAACCAGGACAAGAAAACCTCTTGGAGGTCACGGTCAGCAAAATGTCCGCTGACCACTCCGTAAACAGGGCCGAACGGTATGCGGATTACTGGATCTTCGGCGGGATTTTCAGGCCGGTTTACCTGCAAGCCTTTCCAAAGCAGCACATTGCACATACTGCCATTGTTGCAGAAGCTGATGGAAGCTTTAAGGCAGAAGTCCATACCAAAGAAGCCTCCAGCAAAAGTAATATCAGCGCCACCATTACAGACCTGCAAGGAAAGGTGATCAGCACTTTCGAGGCCAAAGTCGACAAAAGTGGAATAACCCTTTTGGAGGACCAACTGGACAATATCGCTACATGGACCTCGGAGACCCCCAACCTTTATGAGCTGCACCTCAGCTTGAAAGAGGGCAGCCAAACGGTATTTTCCACCAAGGAACGCTTCGGCTTCCGCAGCATAGAAATCAAACAAGGGGACGGCATCTATGTCAACGGTACCAAAGTGAAGATGAAAGGCGTCAACCGACATGCTTTCTGGCCGGAAACCGGAAGGTCCCTTACCCGGGAGATTGACCTTCAGGACGTCATGCTGATCAAGGAAATGAACATGAATGCGGTCCGCACGGCCCATTACCCACCGGATCCATCTTTTTTGGATCTCTGTGACTCCTTGGGACTTTATGTGATGAACGAGCTTGGGGGATGGCAAAATGCCTATGCCACCGAACCGGGTGAAAAACTGGTCAAGGAAATGGTCCTAAGGGATGTCAACCACCCTTCCATCCTCTTTTGGAGCAATGGCAACGAGGGAGGCACCAATAAAGAACTGGACGATGACTTCTTACTGTATGATCCCTCCAAGCGCCCTGTACTGCATGCCCACCACCGACCGGGCAATGCCTTCAACGGGGTGGACACCGACCATTATGAAAACTATAAAAGCTTTATCAATAAGTTCAAAAGTGACAGCCTCATTTATATGCCCACCGAATTCCTGCACGGTCAGGACGATGGCGGTGCCGCAGCCGGCCTCCATGACTACTGGGAACTGATGTGGAAGTCCAAAATGTCCGGCGGAGGTTATCTTTGGGTCTTGGCAGATGAGGGAATCATCAGAACCGATATCGGTAATAAAATCGATGTCAACCGCCTCAATGCCCCTGATGGATTGGTAGGGCCTTTCAGACAAAAAGAGGGCAGCTTTTATGCCATCAAAGAGATTTACTCTCCTGTAAAAATCCAATTGGACCGATTAGCTGAAGATTTTGATGGCCGTATTGCCCTGGAAAACCGCTACCATTTCACCAACCTGAAGGAGGTAAGCTTCCAATGGGAATTGGTGGATTACCACCAGCCTTCCCATACCCAAAACGGTTACCAGCGGATAATTTCAGGCCAATTCCAAGGACCGGACCTAGAACCTTTGGAAACGGGCAGCATCCAGATCCCTCTGCCCGACAACTGGCAAGAACAAGAGGGGCTAAGGCTTACCGCCACTGACCCTCATGGAGATGAAATTTACACCTGGTCTTGGCCCATCTCTCCTGATAAGCGCTTGATGGCAAGAATCCAGGCGAAGAACGAAGGAGGTAAAGGAGCATATAAAGATTTGGACAGTTTGTTTTCCATCAGCGGGGGAGGTTTCACCCTTACCTTTGACAAGAAAACCGGCAAGCTTGCCCGCATCCAAAAGCCTTCCGGTCCCGAGCTTTCCTTTAATAATGGTCCTACCTTTACCCAAGGCGATGGAAAAGTGAGTTCGGTGAATCATGAGGAGCTGGACGGGAATCAGATTTTCAAGGTCAGTTATGAGGGTTCCCTGAAATATGCCCAATGGACCATACAGCCAAACGGATGGGTGGAGCTAACTTATGAATATGCGTTGCCCGAAGGAGCATATCCATTCATGGGCATCAGTTTTGATTATCCTGAATCCAATGTCATCAGTGCCAAATGGCTGGGCAAAGGGCCTTACCGGGTATGGAAAAACAGGCCACAGGGTCAATTTGGCCTGCACCAAAACCTTTATAACAACACCCATACCGGAGCCACGCCTTGGGAATACCCAGAGTTCAAGGGTTACTTCAGCGATATTGCCTGGATGGAGATCAACACCGCACAGGGCAAATTCTATGTGGTATCACCTGAGGACGAGCTCTTTGTCAGGTTGTTTGATTTCCATGGCATCTCTGGCCCAAAAGCCTACCCTAAGCTTCCTACTGGGGACATTTCCTTCTTGGACGGCATTCCAGCGCTGGGCAGCAAACTGGCACTGGGCATCACCTCCAATGCGGGCGTTTACGGCCCACAGGGCGAGGAGAACAAAGTACTTGGCCCGATCAAAAGAACCTTGTACTTTTATTTTGACATCTTGCAAGATTGATTTGAAAGAAAGTCCACGAATTACACGGATTTACACGAAGTTTACTTTGGTGCTGGTTGTCCCGCCAGCTGCGCTGAGGGACAACCAGAAAAATAATTAGTGAAAATTAGTGTAATTCGTGGACCAATATTTACCTGAAAAACATGAATAAACAAATCGCTTTCCGCATGAAACTGTTTCCGGGCCATGAGGAAGAATATGAGAGAAGACACCGGGAAATCTGGCCGGAATTGGCTAAACTGTTAAAAGACAGCGGGGTGGTGGATTATTCCATCTTCCTGGACAGGGAAACCTCTACCCTGTTTGCCGTGCAGACGGTATCGGGGGATAGCTCTTCCCAGGATTTGGGCAGTACCGAAATCGTACAAAAATGGTGGGCCTATATGGCCGACATCATGGAAACCCACCCGGACAATTCCCCGGTAAGCGTGCCCTTGAAGGAGGTGTTTACACTTTAAGCCCCTGGATCCCCCTTGAGGGGGACTTTTCGATATCATTTTCGATATCGATCTCTCCCCTTTGAGAGCCTGTCCCGATTTACCGAGAGGGAAGTCAGGAAGCGGACAACAAAGGAGTTATCCACAGATGAAAGGAATAAACACAGATTAATGATAAAAAGATAAAATCCATCTGTGTGTATTTGTGTCCATCTGTGGATAATATTTATAGCTGTTCTGCTGAGGGCTCAGCAGACTGGACAACTAAAAAAAATTCGTGACAATTCGTGTAATCCGTGGACACAATTTGACCATAAATAACCCATTCATGAAACTCAAAACAGGCCTTTATTCCTTAAGTTTAGTCACAGCAATATTTACATTTTCCTGCCAAAAAAGCACCGAATCCCTAACCACTCCACAGATTCAGGCAGGCAGCTGGCCGGAAATCAGCCAGACCGCCAAACCTTGGACCCGTTGGTGGTGGATGGGCAATGCCGTGGACAAAAAAAACCTACGCTATCTTTTGCAGGAGTATGCGGATGCCGGCATTGGCGGAGTGGAAATCGCCCCTATCTATGGGGCCAAAGGTTATGAGGACACTTATCTTGAATTTCTATCCAAGCCCTGGCTGGACATGCTTCACTATACCGTGGATGTGGCCGACAGCCTACAGATGGGCGTGGACCTGACACAGGGAACCGGATGGCCATTTGGGGGACCTTTTGTGGAACCTGAATTTGCCGCTTCCAAGCTGGTGACCAAAGATTTTGAATTTGTGGGGCCGGGAACATTTGCGCAAGACCTGAATATCCAGGACGAAAAACGTCCGGAACTTTCCCCACAACTGCTGGCCGTCATGGCCTATGGAAACGATGGACAAGTAGAAGATATCACGGCACAGGTATCAGAAAATGGGCAGATCAGCTGGAAAGCTGAAGGCACTTGGAAAATCAAGGCCATCTATAATGGCAAAACCGGTCAAATGGTCAAAAGGGCCGCCCCAGGAGGTAAGGGTTATACCCTGGACCACTTTGCCAAAGAAGCCGTGGCAGATTATATTTCCGAATTTGAAAAAGCCTTTGGAGAGGATTTCCCCGGCATCCGAGGCTTCTATAACGACAGCTTTGAAGTCTATGGGGCCAATTTCACCGCCGATTACCTGGAAGAGTTCCAAAAACGCAGGGGCTATGACCTTAAGCCTTATCTACCGGAATTGCTTGGGGAGGAAAACAGCGAAAAAGCGCGCCGTATCAAGTCCGATTACCGGGAAACCCTGCATGAACTGCTCTTGGAGCATTTCACCCAAAGATGGACCGATTGGGCACATGATAAAGGCAAGCTGACCAAAAACCAGGCCCATGGCTCTCCGGGCAACCTGATCGACCTGTATGCGGCCGTGGACATTCCCGAATGCGAGACCTTTGGGTCCAGCTATTTCCCCATTCCGGGCTTGCGCAGGGACAGTGCCGATATCCGCAATGTGGATCCCGATCCCATTATGCTGAAGTTTGCTTCCTCTGCCGGTCACCTGGCAGGTAAGGACCTGATCTCCTGTGAGACCTTTACCTGGCTGGGTGAGCATTTCAAGAGTTCCTTTTCCCAGATGAAGCCCGAAGTGGACCAGGCCTTTTTGGCGGGCATCAACCATATTTTCTATCATGGGGTAACTTACTCTCCTCAGGAGGTAGACTTTCCGGGGTGGCTGTTTTATGCTTCCCTAAACCTGACCCAGCAAAACAGCCTTTGGCCGCATTTTAAAAGCTTCAATGAATACATTGCCCGCTGCCAGTCCGTACTGCAGACCGGAAAACCCGACAATGAACTGATCATGTACTGGCCGGTATATGATGTCTGGGCGGATGAGGGCAATATGTTCAAGATGATCTCCGTGCACCATATCGACCACTGGCTGCACCCGACGCAGTTTTATGCCCAGTCCACCGCCCTGATGAAGCAGGGCTACTCTGTGGATTTCGCTTCTGATAAATTGCTGGAGGGAGCAAAAGTGGTGAATGGGCAACTCCAAACCCATGAAAAAGCCAGTCCTGCCAAGGCCCTGCTGATCCCGGCCATGGAATACCTTCCGGTCAAAACCCTGGAAAGCATTTTAAAACTGGCCGAAGCAGGGGCTACGGTCATCTTCCAGGAACAGCCCAAGAATGTACCGGGATTTGATCAAGTGGAAGAAAGAAAAGCGGCCCTGAACAAAGCCTGGGAGCAGCTTAGCTTTGATGAACAGGGTAAGGCCTCCTACGGCAAAGGCAAGGTGATCCTGAACCATGAATTTAAAACCGCCCTGGAAGCGGAAAGCATCAACAGGGAAGAACTGGCCGATACCGGGCTACAGTTTATCCGCAGGGCAGTGGGCCAGGACAAGTACTACTTCTTGGTGAACCATACTGCCCAAGCCATCCAAAAGGAAATCCCGCTGAACCTAAGCGCCCAAACTGTAAGCATCCTGGACCCGTTGAGCGGAGCTGCAGGCCTGGCGCAAAGCCATGCCGAGGGAGAAAAGACGATGGTAAAGGTTCATTTGGCATCCGGGCAAAGCCTGATCTTACAGGCCAGCCAAGTAGCCCACACCGATATCCCTACTTGGAAATACCTTGACACCACGAATAAGCAAATCACTTTAGACGGCCCTTGGCAATTGCATTTCGATCAGGGCGGACCGGAAATTCCGGAAGACAAAACCATGGAAACCATCAGGCCATGGACCGAATTGGCAGACGAAACCGCCAACCATTTCTCCGGTCAGGCCACCTACAGCAGCAGCTTCACCCTTCAAAAAGAAGACGGAAAAAGCTATTTGCTTAAACTGGGCAAGGTCTATGAAAGTGCCAAAGTCTGGATCAACGGACAGGAAGCCGGTTATGCCTGGAGCCTTCCTTACCAGTTACGGATCGGTGAATTCCTAAAAGACGGCGAAAACGAAATCAAGATCAAAGTCGCCAACCTCATGGCCAACCGTATCCGCTATATGGACCAGCAAGGCATGGAATGGCGCAATTACCACGAAATTAACTTTGTCAATATCAATTACAAATCCTTCGACGCTTCCGGCTGGGAAGTGATGCCATCTGGAATTGATGGGCCAGTTATGATTGAGGTTTTTGAGGGGGAATAGATGTGAGATTTGAGACGCTAGACTTTAGTGACATAGATGACAGATCACTTTATGCATTAAAAGTCTGGCGTTTTAGCTTCCGGCCCTTGAGCTTGTCGAAAGGTCCCGCCATCTCTAACGCGGAACTCATTTAGTTCTTGGTTTGCCCAACTCTAGTCCTCGTTTGTAACGAGGACTTTTAAATCTTTGCGTTTTTAACGCCATAATTTATGCTAATGCTGCATTTCAGATGCGCTGATTTAGCAACCCGCATTTCAAATAAGGGTTATAAAGAGGACTTCTGAAATCATACCCTTCTGACAAATGCTTGTTAGATTTAACAGCTATTATTTCACCTCTTTGAGAAGCCCGTACTTTGCTAGGCCAAATTCCGTGTAAGTCTTTTCAATTGAAACTATCTGTTTTTTGCCTTTATCATATTTAACTTCATAGAGCATTAATTCATCAGGACCAAAATCATACTTTATAAATCCCACGGATAAGTTTTTCAAACTATCCTCCGCTAATGGTGAGCCTTCTATAAAAAAAATAAATTGAGGTGAAGTGTAAAACATCTTAAATGATATCGGTCTGTATTATTAATATTTCCCTAGTCCTTGAATTCTGAGTAAAGATATAATTATCAATCAATTGAGTGTTTACCAAATCTGTAATCTTGAAATCTATTACTTTATCATCTAGTTTAATTCTTCCAAACTCACCATTTCTTATAAACTCAACTGTCATATTACTAAAATTCTTTTTAATAGCATTCGAAGTCTCAAAATAACCGAATATTGGATAAGTGAGTCCACCCACTGCGATCAAATTAATCGGATTAATGTCATAATTACTGGTCATGAACAGTATCAGGTTTAAAACACCAATCACAACTCCTGTAATATTCATAACATTTATTTGCCTTTTCCAAGCAATGACATTTATTTTCTTGTCAAGCAAGGTAAACCCAACATTTTTAGAAGGGATCAAATTCAATCGTTTTTTGGCACTAATCAAGTATAATCCCATTTGAAAAAGACCGATTGCAAGAATCAAAAGTACATTAAGTGTTAAGAGATGTTCAAGATTTGTATGTGTCAAATACATATAAACCAGTGTTGGGATTCCCATAAGAACCAAAAATCCAGCAAATAGTGCTATTACGTATCCTATTATCTGTTTCATTCTATTACTGGCAATTAGTATTGAAGAACATTAATTGCCCCTAGATCTATTACATTTCACACTCCATTTCCAAACACTTTCAGGCGTTAAAAAAAGCCCCTTAAACCTACTAAATCCCCTAAAACCAAAAAACACCCCAGATGAGTTATTTTTTGCATATTATAGACAGTAGCTTTTAAAATACTATCCTCTTTCTTGATGTTGCTTCCCTTTAATCCATGTCATTACACAAAAAACAAAAAGAAGCAGGAATCCTATCATTCCCAATAAAGAGGCATAAAATTTCCAATGTTGAAAACCATTAGGAATTCCTTTTTCTATAAAAAGATACAGACTTCTAAGAAATAAAAACGTGATGATTAATGTTATAACCCACCTTCTCTTATGCTCTTCTATTCGCATGGTCTTTATCATTTATTTTTTAACAGGCGTCCGCGGTACCTAAAGCAGTCAATGCTCCTGAAACATCTCCAACTACTGCTCCAGCAGTTCCACAAGCAACTGTACCTACAAGTGGCAGAACAACCGTGCATCCTGCAGCTGGTAAATATGCTCCTGCCAGAGCTGCACCGCCTGCACCTCCCAGGACTGCTGCTGCACATTTCCCCCAGCTATCCCACCAGCTTTCATTATCCCCCTCCCTAGTCACTCCTAAATTAAGCGTTTAAAACGCTATAATTTATCCTAAAGTCGAATTGAAAATACTGAAATTTATCAATGTAAATCTATCGCTTTTGAATATTTCTCTTTACTTTATAGACAACTACTTTTTCCTTATTCCCTCAAAAAGTCCCCTATCAAGTTCAGTTTTTCTATAAAGACCATTTCCAAGAAGCTTTTTTAGTTTGCTAGTGTTCAACACAAAGGAAGTAATAATAAGTGGTTCTCGTGACTTGAAATTTAATTGAGAATAGGAAAGATGTTGAGTAAGTGTTCTACTGTTAAACCTTGGCCCTGAAAAAACAACTTCTTGTAAATCATTGATTCGAAGTATTTCCGTTTTTTCTCGGCAATAAATAAGCAGTGTCTTTGTCACCTCATCAAATTCTATTTTTCTACCAAGTTCTATCCTTAAAAATTGAACCAATATCCAAATTTCATAAATATCCCATAAAAAGAGGATTCCTGCAACAAAGGCCAAAGAATATCCTTGAAGGTCAAATCTATATTCCTTTTCCAGATTCACCCCATGATGGATAAACCATAATAAGATCAGATTGAGGCAGATAGCAAACAGAAATAATAATCCCCATCCAAAATAATCTGGATATAACTTTTTAATATTTTTCATTTTTCTAGTCTAATTCAAGGAGGCATTTTTTCAAAATGCGCTAATTGCAATTGTTAAATCATATTTTGTTTAAGTTCAACTATTAGTTTTTTCACGGTTAAAATCACTTTTTCAATAGGAAATTGCACGGCATTAACCACGTCCAGTTCATGGTCAGCATTGCAATTATCTCTATCCCAACAAGACCACACAAACCTGATCAATAAATCAGTCTGAAAAATGAAAATGGTGTATTGATCAATGGTTTCATCAAGCTGAAATAAATGTCTAAAAAACCGGGGTTCTTCACATTCCCTCTCTTTCATCAGCAATCCATAAGCCTGTTCATGTGATAATTTATCAAATTTGATATCCTTAAATTGTTCACTATTTAATTTATTCAGCAAATTTTGAAAACGTAAAATATAGGTAGGCACATAAACTGCCTCATTAGAAATCAATTTTTTTCCCAAATAGAAATTGATTTTTGATAGTTTATTTGTTGGCTTATCCTTAGTCAAAACCAATTCAAATTGAATATGATGCCTATCACCAATTTTCATCTTTTCTTTTTTCACTATTTGCTAATACCTAAATCCAAAGGCAATAAAATTGAATATCAATGACTTTTTTCATTCAGCAATTGTTCCATCGCTGTTCTTGGGAGTTCAGCATAGTCCTTAGGCCTTTCCAGTCTTGAATGGAGTTCTTCTGGGCTTAAATCTGAGAATTTATTCTTCCAAAAGTTCAGTTTTTCTTTTCTAAGCTGTTCCATTCTTTCTATTTCCGGTTGATGATCTTGATAAAGGTTGCTTATTGATGGCCAAAAAGTATACTTGGTTGTTACAGCTTCAATTGGAAATTCTTCCTGCGTTAGGATTAACGAGCTAATTTGGAATTCCTTATTATCAGGCGTTTTGACTTGAAGGTATGAGTAATTGGACCAGCCAGTTGAAAGGCGTCTTTTGTCTTGCTGATACAGTGTTAGATGTTCTACAACTGTCAACTCATCAAAACTGAATGTAAACGAATCTTTTTCGTTCAGATTAAACCTAATATTTCTGTTTTTGGAATCAATGGATACTGAAAATCCCTGAGATTTTTTCCAGTGTATTAAATGCATAATTAGAGTTGGAATAACCCCTAGGGCGATGAATGCACCTACTGCAATTGGAGGTCCATATGTATAAGAGAATTCCCAGGTTTTGTCCTTGACATAGTGAGAAAATGGAATGGCCAAAATCATTGCAACAGGTAGAAAATAGAAATGTTCTCTCAAATATTTATGAGATTTAAAAATGCCTTCCTTTGATATTTGGTATGACTTCTCCATAGGCTGAATTGCCACAACAGGTATGAACTTTTACTTTATATTCTTGATCCAATTGTTAATGCCAAATTGGGGTATTTTTTGATATGATTGGTGAAAAATTAAGAAAATCAGCTAAGCTATTTTTTTAAGACAATCCCTGAAATACCCATTGACTAGTTTCCAATTTATCGAAAAGAATAATTAACCTCTATAAAGAAACTACTGGTTCTTAGCTTAAAGTCATCGGTTTTGTATAAATCAGATAGGGCCGTCTGGTAACGGTAGCCCATGCCCAAATAAACCTTTTCCACTAATCTATAATACAGGGCTGCCCCCAGAAACCCTTCCAGAAAGTATCCTTTACTATATGCTTCCAGACCGTTTTTGATTTCCACATTATGTTTAACCCCTCCTAAAAGTACCGGCCTAAGCTTCCCTGTCAAGATACTGTAATCCAAAGATAGAGGGATGGTCAAAAACTGCTGTTCAATCTTTTCTGGAGCATAGAAAAAATAATTTGAAGAGGCAATTGAACAGGCGGCACAGTCATAGGTTCCGGTAAAATCTTTATTGGAATAAATAATCCCGGAGGATAGGCCGAGCCGTTCCCAGAAAGGATACCTGCCGTTCACGCCTAAACTAAAGTTTGTCCGGTCAAAATTGACCCCATAGCCATTGGCATTTCCTTGGGTGATTATACCGCCCATCCCATCTCCCAAATTCAATTGGTCCAAGGAAAAAGCTATCCCAAAATCCCAGTTGGTTTTATCTTGCGCTTGTAGGTGGCTATGGATCAGGAAAAATGATAGTAAGAGGAGCTTTTTCATATCAACTAAAAATTGTTTTTAGCCCAGACGGTAAATCCTCCAAAATTGCTACACGCCTCACTTCACCGGTAAGAATCTCAAACTTCGAATAGCAGGCCTACTTAGCCAAGTTTTATCTTGCAAAGGATACTGCTAAACCGCTATCTAGTCCTCGTTTGCAACGAGTTCTAATAAATCCCAGCCTTTATTAACGCCACAATTCATCCATCAACAATCTAAAAATGCCCGGATTTGCCACTCCCCATTGCAAACGGGGGTTAGAAAAAATACGACACTATTTTATAAGCTCCAACTGTTGAAACCTTGCTTCCAACATTCCCTTATAGGCAGTTTTCATATGCTCTGAGAGAAATGATTTGCCGATCCATTCCAATGCCTTAGGTCGATGTTTTACCATACGTCTGAAAGTCGCCAGGATCTGTTTGTCGGTTAGCCCCAAGCCTTTTCCCAACCGCTCAAATTGTTCCCGTCGCAATTTCCTTTTCTTTCCTTCCAGGGTCAGCGCAAGCTCTTCGGTATCTCCTGGGAGTATGATCGCCACATTTAACAAATCATAGGCAGGGGCTAATCCCCATCCGGAGGAACTTTGGATCATAGAAAAGTTTTTCAAATGCATGTCATTATTTCCTGTGATAAATGAAAACAGTGCCAGCTCCAAATAAAAAACCTTATCCAGCAAAGTATTTTCGGAATAACTATCTAATGCCTTTCCGACTTTCTCCATAGCCCCCTTATACTTATCGTATGCCTCTGTGATCTGAAACATATCTAGCATGTGAATCTTCTCTCCTGAATCCATACGGTCAACCCTTTTGGTGATATAGGAAAGTTCTCCGGAAGCTAGTCGAATCAATGTAGAAGGCACTACCCGAATCCCAAAAGTTTCAGCTATACGCATAGTTAGATGTTCGTTTGCGGGCATTTCGGGAAACTTGTCAGACGGCGGCTTCAAAATATATTGTCCTCCCAATGCACCTACAACGGTCAATCTTGTATCTGACTTTTCTTTTGCTTTTTTCACCAGGGTCATTGATAGTTTAGCCTGTACACCTGGTACAGCCACGCTTCGCTCAACAATTTTCTTTGCCAATTCATCCATTTGATGGAGCGAATACTCGATTTCAGGAGGTGTCGGAGAACCAAAAAAGGCGGAGCAACATTTTTTATGAAAGTCTTGCCCTTTTGGAACAGGTTCATAGCAATACAAGCATTTATTCTCCATCTTCTATTGGTATTGGTTTAACACTTACCGCACCTATGCAATGCTGACAACAGGCCAGCAAAAGTCCCATACGGTCATTGCTATTGATTTTCCAATTTTCTGAGGCAATATCCAATAACCAGCCTTCGGGAATAAGTCCATCAAAGAATGAAAAAAGCCGATTGTCCCTATATGGTTTTTCCCTGACAGGCATGGTGAAAGTAATAAAATCATTGGGATGATCTTTCACATATTGCTCATCATACTGAAAAACATATTCGCCATCATTCGTTTCTATAATGATACCGGCCAAATACTCCTTATAATATACCTTGCCTTGTCTCATTCACCTAAGTCTCTACTATTGACGGGAGCCAGCTCATGTCCAAACATGCTAAGCACTAGGTTTACTTTTTCCATGTTCAGGTTGGTCTTGCCCTGTTCGATCTTTCGGATCACCGTCAATGCCACTCCTGCGCGTTCTGCAAACTCTTCCTGGGTAAGATTTACTTCTTTTCTACGCGTTTTGACGAAGTCTGATAAATCTTTCATTATACGCTTTTAAATATAACCTATAGCAAATATAAAAAATTATATGTAAAAAGATATAATTACATGCTTTCACTAAAAACTATATGCATTTGAATATAATCAATAAACCCATTATGTGTTACATTCTTTGGGGTATTGTATATAAAGTCCCTTCCTGACTTACCAATTCATGTTTGCAATCCCAAAACACCTGACTAATTAAAAATATCCAGACAGACCAACCCGCGTTGCAAACGCAGGACAAAAAAAATTCCATCCCCTAACGCTTCTCGCCCGGACAATCCCCTCTTTTGTCTAATATCTGGCGTCTATGCTCTTTCACCTAACACTGATGCCTAAGCGCTTATGCCATTCAGGAAGAACCGCATGGATGGCGTCCAAGGCCTGCATTTGCTCAGCCGTCAAGGGAGTTTTCGTTTTTCTACAGATGGGCAGAATTGGGACTCCCCGTTTTTGAAGGAAGTATTTGGCGCTGGTAGGGTAGCCCTTGGAAATGATGGCATCTGCCTTGGTGAGCTCTCCCTGCAGCCATTCCACCTCTTTCCGCTTGGCCGGATCAGTGGCATGGGCGCACATCCAGGAGAAGAGTTCAGGATAGAGGTTGCCTGCAATACAGGACATGCCACGTGCACCCAGTTGCAGGGATTCCATTGCATTGGGTGTATGGGCATCGTAAAACTCCAAAGAACTCCCCTTGAGAATTTCCAGCTTGACTTTTATTTTATCCAGCTCCAGGTTGGTGTCTTTATGATAGACAAAACGCTTGGTGGAAAGCATGAACCGCAACACTTCAGGGCTGATAATTCGCTTGTAGGGTGAAGGACATTCATAGGTCCCCAAAGGAATATCCCCGGTAAGATCCAGAAATTTCTCCAGATTCTTAATCAGCACCCGGTCGTCTTGCTCCCTCTCGGCAAAATGGCCAGTGATCAGAATCACCGCATCCACACCGGTAGCATGCATTTTATGGGCAAATTCGGCCTTTTCTTCGATGGTACCCCCAAAGGATCCCGTAGCAACCACGGGCATTCCCCCTTTCACCCGCGTCACCACATGCCTTGCCAGTGCCAGCCGTTCTTCATTGCTAAGCTGGTACATTTCACTGCTGAGGCAATTGGCGAAGAACCCCTTGGCCCCACAGGACTGATAGAAATCAATGAGTTTGGTCAGGGCATCAAAATCGATGTTTTCGTTTTCGTCAAAGGGCGTGATCATGACCGGAACGAATTTCTTCTCATCGTTTTCCTTTGATGAGAACAATGGTTGAGCAGTGGAAGAGCTCATCGGTTTGGCCAAGAGTTCCTGTCCAAAACCTGCCAAGCCGGTAAGGGATACGGTGCCCAGGACAAATTTTTCCAAAAAGTTTCGACGCGAATGCTGTGCTGATGATTTCATTGTTGTAGGATTTATCGTTTAGACCTTATAGCTGGACTTAAAAACCAACGGTTTGAAATAAGGACTGAAAAATTGTCGAATGGACTATACCGAAAGTCAATCTTTGATCTAACACGCCCGTATTCAGTCCTGTCCCAACCCGATCCGATCTCCTGTGCTCCCTATGCAGAAAAATGGTTGCCAATGATCTTATAATGTACCTATTAGGCTTGCATACAGGAAAAAAAAACTCTTTCCACTGCCCGCCGTATTCAATTCAACACACATTCTCGCCAGGACAATCCAGTCTTTTATCCAACATCTAGCGTCTAATATCTAAATCAGGAAATAGCCCTAAGCCACTCCGGTGTGGGCTTTACCAGCTTCCGGGCATGGGTGTCAAACAGGCCGATGCTCATCTCTATATCCGAGCACTTGTTGCCCTTGCTGTCCACTATCCATTGTTGTATGGTCCCTACTTTGGAGGTGTATCCGGTTGTTTTGGAAAAAATGGTGATTTGTTCTCTTAGCTTTAGTTCTTTGATAAAGCGGACTTTGATATCCAGGATGACCGGGCCTAAGCCTGTTGTTTTGATTTCCGGCAGGCCATAGCCATTTTCGGTGATAAACTGCCAGCGGGCCTCTTCATATATTTCCAGATAGGTGGCATTGTTTACATGCCCAAAGGTGTCCAAATGGAATTCCTTGATGGTCATTGGATATTCAAATGTTCTGCTCTCCATTTCCTGTTTAATTCGTCCCTAAAAGATATTAAGCATGCAAATTAATAATATTCTAATGCCATTAAAAGAGGCTGTCTCATAAGTAGATTTCTCTGGGTCCTACACAAATAATATTTTGTTGTAGTGTGTGAGTCAGCGGAGAAAGGGCCAGCCCCAAAGGGGCGAACTAATAATAACCTGGGGTGGCAGCCCCAGGCGAAGGTACTCCACGAGGGTCATATTTTGGCCTGATTAATAGCAATATAACATACAACTTGCCGCCAAAACCCGCAGATTTTAACCCGGATTCTAAGACTTGGAAAAAGTAACGTACAATAGCTAAGGTATGAACCCGAGTTCGATTTAAAAGCAGTGAAATAGGATCGCTGCGTCCCCGAAAGTGATCGGGGCAGGCTATTGCGAACC